>CALVRR010000029.1 GCA_944358705.1 uncultured Bacilli bacterium | reverse complement strand
GGAGCTCTTTACTATTCACACCTGCATAGCAGGTGGTTTTACTGTTTGACCATGACGGTCAAACATAATAAAAAAAAGAAAAGAAAAAATCACTTTTATCTTTTCTTTTTTTGTATACCAAAAGAACCTAATCTTTTCAAATCTTTCTCATTTAATCTATTTTCCTGATACCAATCTAAAAATTGTAAAATCGCACTCTTTTTTTCATTTTCCTTTTTATATTGTAACTTCTCCTTAGAAGCCATACCAGCAAGTGTAGAATGATATCCTTCTGGAATAAATACTTTCCATAAATTAGATTTAGCCCCTCTCATATCATCTCCACAAACCTCTGTTGCAAGTACTCCATGATGTTCCTCAAAAAATTGAACAAACTGGCTCCCATCATAATAAGTAATACAATCGACAAACTTACAAGTTCTATCCTCTACTCCCCTCATATCTTGAAGTAATTTTTCTATATCAGAACTCACCTTACTCCTTTTCGCAAAAGCTCCTGGATATCCAGGATAATTAGGATAATGATTGATATAAAAACCACTATCAGATACAAAACAAGGAAGCCCAAGATCTTGATAAGCTGCTTCTGCCTTCTTTTTAGAAATATAAGAAATATCATTAACATTAGGTTCTGAAAAATCCAAAGAATAAAAATAAACAGGAATTTTCTTTAACTGTGCATACATTCTAACAGAACTTATTTTACCAGAATTTCCAGAAACAAAAACCAACTTTTCCATACTACATTTCTCCTTTATATTTATATAATTTTTTTACCATTTTGGGATGATATTCAGGCATAGTAAGATCAATCCCTTTATCAGTAGAAATTTTTTTAGATAAATAAAACATCTGTAAAGATAAATAAAATTCTTTCCAAAAAACATTTTGTTCTTCATCCAAAGTATGAAATAAAAATATATTAGGATATTCCTTCATAAACAAATGAAGCAATTCCTGATCAAAAGGCTTCAACTGATGTGCTAAATATATCATAGGACTATCAGGATTTTGAAACAATAAATTACTTCTTCCATGACAATAAGAACCCTTATCATGAACACATACACTCGTCGCCCCAACCTCAATCAAACTAGACTCCAAAATACAAGATGAAGTTTTCGTATCATAACCACTAGCAACTTGAATTAAGTTGGTATCTTTAAAATCAAAATCAAGTCGGTCTACTCTTTCTCTACTTTTAGATATAAGTTCCTTCAACTTCTCATTAATCTTTATATAGTCTTCTTTCATTAATTCTTCCTTATTCTCTTCTAATAACTGTTCTAACTCTAGAAACATCAAATTAGGTCCAAGCGTAGGAACAATAGATATAAAACTCTTCTCTTTATTATCATGGTAAAAACCATTACTCCAATAAATAGTTTCAAAAAGCGGAACTTTCCTATCCCCTTCCCAGGTATAATCTTCTTCTTGCATAACATATTCACTAGTAATCAAAGTAGCTTCCCCTGGAAATGTTCTTAAAGCATCCAACATCCCATTAGACTTACCACTATTAGACAAAACGATTAGTCTTTGATAAGCAGAAATATTTTGTTTATAAAAATAATCTCTAGGCTCAATTACTTCACACAATATATCCTTGCTTTCTAAAAACATTTTTAAATACATACCCGAAGCAACAGAACCTCCGGTTGCCATAATTAAGGTTGGCATCTGTCTTAACAAACTAGGAAGTCGTCTACTAAACTGAAAATTTGTTCTTGCTATTACATCATTAACCTGTAGTAACCTCTCTTCTAACTTAGAAAAATTAACATCCGCTGATTCCGTATTAACATGTTTAATCATAATAAAAACCTCTCTTTCGATATCAATATATCAAAAGAAGAGGCAATATATATGTCAGTTTAAAAATTTTCTAATAATTCAATACTTTTAATACGATTAAGATAAAAATGTCTAATTTCACTCTTTAACTCACAGTAAGCAGCAACACCCCACTCATTACCAAATAAAATTAATTCATAAGGATGAATTACTCTTCTAGAAATACTTTTTCTATCCTTAGAATAGTATTCAATAAAACACTTGTTTTGATTTTTAATGGCACGGCTTATTAAATTATAAGTCTTCTTATCATAGACACTAATAGAGTCCGGAGTAATAAATCTCCGAGGAACATGAACATCCTGACGTAAAACATATCCACCATAAGGTCCTTTCACAGTATCAATATAAATACCCGCTTTCTCACATTCTTCCTTATATACCCGAATCATTCGAGGACTAACCTCTAACTTTTCTGCAAGTTCAGATATCTGATACTTACGACCACTACTAAGTAACTCTATCATTTCTAAAACATTACTAACCTTAGACATTCTATCACTTTCCTAAATAAAACTACAAATATTCTTGATAATACTTTTGAATTTTATCCCAATATTTCTCTGTCATAGGTGATAAATTTTCTGGAATTTCTTTTAGAGAAAACCATCGCAATTCCTTAGATTCGAGATCTCCTATTTTTAACTTTCCATGATACCTACGAACTTCAAAAATAGCTGTTATATCATACAACTTATCTCCATTAGGATATTCACGATAAGTATCTTTACCAGACATTACTTCAAGTAACTTCATTTCATCAATAATAAGACCAGTTTCTTCTTCTAATTCTCTTTTCGCTGTTTCTTCAAAACTCTCACCAAGTTCCATAGCACCTCCTGGGAATCCCCAAGATTGATAATCCGTACGAAGTTCCATTAATACTTCCTGATTCTCATTAAATACTAAAAGTCCACATCCTGCCGTCAAAATAGGATTATGACCTACATACTGTCTTAAATATTGTATATACCCCATAATTACCTCCAATTAGTATGATTTTTATAAATATACTGAGAAGTAGGATGTTGTACTATCGTAGCAATTTCAACATCCGAAGTACCAAGTTGTCCTTTTTTTCTAAGATTAATATCACTTTGAAGATAAGAACTATCGGAAGCAATTAAAGATCTTTCAAATCTACTAACATTAGAAATAGAATCCAAAGAGTAAATAGAAAAGTCTTGAAAATTAATTTTTCCTAATCGAACACCTAAAGCAATTTGAGAAAAATATTCAAGAAATCCAAAATAAGTAGCTAGTCGCTGATCCTTTTCTTCTTTTTCACGGAACAAAGACATCTCTGCATCTTCTACTCTTCGAAGATAAATATTTTCTAACTCAGAAAACAAATCTCTTGCTAAAGCTAATTCACTAAAAGTAAGATTTTGAAACATCTCTTCAACATCATCAGACATAGTAAGTTGAGAATACAAAATATTTAAAGTATTTGGTAAAGAAAAACCTTTCGCAAATGCATAATCAACAAGTGTTTCTCCACGCTTTCCAATAATATCCATATCCTGTTTTATAATTATAGAAGACCTATCTTTATCCAAATTATATTTCTTTGAGAAACGATATCGATAGCCTCTTCATTTTGTTCAAGAGTATGAGCTGTATATCCAGGATATACTTTTGAAAAAACCAACCTTGAAGTTGGTGTTACTTTAAGTTTCTTTATATTTTTGTAAATCATTATATTATCTCCTTCATGTTTATATTATTTTGTTTTATAAATCTATAACATTACCCAACCCCATAAAAATATTCTTATTACTGCCTTAAGCAATAAACTTTTACAATATATTATATTTTTTTCTTTTTGTCAATCTGATCAACGAATTAGTAATATAAAATCTTCTTTACTCATAATCATTATATCACATTTCACGATATCCTTGTAACACTTTAGATTTTTGTAAAATTTTAATTGCCTTTTCTTTTTCACGATAAACCTTTTTCGGAGAAACACCAAGAGCAAAAGAAATCTCTTTTGCACTCATAGAATGAATACCATCTTCATCAAACCAAAGATTTAAAATATTCTTTTGAATCGGACTTAACGTTTCTAATACTCCATGATAATCTTCTAAAAACAACTTAACTTCCGCTTGTTCTTCAACAGACAAATGAACATTTTTTCTTCTGACCTCAGGACTATCAAAAATAGACTCATCATCACTATATAAAAGAGAAATATTTTTTTCTATCTCTAAAATATCTTGCATTCTATATCTCTTACGATATGACTTACCTAAATATTTTTTATCCTCTAAACTCTTTCTATTAGCGGCAAAAATGGGTTCATTTTTCTCTTTAACTATCTCTAGCACATGATCTCTTCTAGAGGCAAGTTCTTCTTTTACCATTTCATCTAACATCTCTTCATATTCTTCTGTTAAACCAAAATCATCATAATCAAATTCTTCTTCTTTTTCTTCACGTATTTGTTCTTTTTCTTCATCCCTAGAAACACCCCAATCAAAACACTCATTATACAGAAAATTCACATCATATTGATCATAATACTCCCAAAAATAAGTCGTTCTAGGTTGTAAAGAAATTTCTTTGGTATGCCTAAGTCTATATACATTAGAATTAAATTCATGTACTCTTTGATTAAATCGTTTTAATACCTCATCATAAAACAATTTTCCGTCCACACCATCTTCCCGTATCTCTTCAAAAATAGAAAAGTAAGTCTCAATATCTTCAAGTCTACTCGTATAAATCTTTAAATATTCTAATAATGTCCAAGGCTCTAAATCTTCTGAGAAAACATTATGATAAGCAGAAAGTTCAGAAACCATTCTTCGGTCATCATCGCTAATAAGTAATTGTAATTTACCAGTTGAAAGCATCTTAGAAACTTTATCAATTAAAAGTTCATATTGTTCACTTTCATCCCTTTTTCGATTCTCAACAGAAAAAACTTTAGAGGGCTGATTCGTATTCAACATGTCACTATTATATTGAGCAATTAACTTTTTAAATTTTCGTATAAATCCAACAGGAGTATACCTATCAAAAGGATTAATTTTTCCAATCTCTCGAAATTGCAAATTAAGAAACATATCAATATAAGATATATTATGTTTTTCATACTCAAAAAAATTTTTATTTCTTTTTCTTTTTTTAGGAAAAAGTTCTCGATGAAAACGGTTACGAATACAACAACTAGCATAAGTAAAAAAATTAGCATTACCATTAGGTACATAATAATGACAGGCAGAAAGTAACGCTTCACTGGCCATCTGAAACAAATCATCATAAGTAAATTTTCCCTTTGCTTTTTCTTGATATCTTCTAGCATAAAATCGAGCTAATTTTATTGTTCCATGAAACACTTTATTCCTTAACTCATCTGAGGGATAATCTCTAGATTTTCTTCTTTTACCAATACCAGCAGAAAGAATTTTTTCTTCTGGATGATCAAGTCTTTCTTGTAATTGATCACGTTTGTCAAGTAAATTATTTTTTAACACTTTATATCTTTCTTTATCAAATCTTTCAACTTCCTCTTGTTCTTGATAAGTTAAATACTCTTGTTGCAATTCATGCAAACGATTTTCAGTTTCTTGATATTTAGCACATAAAGCAAAAAAAGTATCATCATCACAATAAGAATCCTCTAACTGATATTCAATATCTTCTAGCCTCTGTTCATAAACATTCATTTCGTTGATTACAATAAATTTTCTACGATCAGAATCCATAAACAAACTTAATAATCTTGATTCTGCAGACATTCCATATCTAGTAGCCAAATCATCAAGCTCTTTTTCAATATCAGCAAGTTGCTGTTTCAAAGATTTATCCGTAATACCTTCATCAAGGTACATTTGATCTATTTCTTCTTTAGTCAAAGAAAATTCTTGGATGATTTTATCAATTTCCTGATAAATTTCACATTTCATAGAATCAACCTTCCACCCTTATATACAGTATAACACGTAATAATAGCATAGAAAAAGAAAAAAGAGCCTTCGCTCCTAAATAATTTTATAAAACAACAGAAAATCCCAAGGATTCAATTTTTTCTTTAATAACATCATCAGAAATTTCTTTCGTTAATACTAATTCTACTTTTTTATCTTCTAAACTAACCGTACAACTTTTCACTCCGGAAATCATAGATAATGTATTTTTAACACGATTAACACAGCCCTCACAATGCATACCTTCTATTTCGATTGTCCTATGAATTTTTTTAAACATAAAATCCTCCTAATTTACAAATCTTAATAAATAACCATCCAAATCTTGAATTAAAAATTGCTTATCATGATACACTTTATCTCCTACTTGATAGGAATCAATTTGCATTTCACGAAAAATAGGATACTGTTTTTCTTTAACGAAATCATATAATTTATCAATATCGGAAACTTCCATACTAATATTAATACCTCTTCCAAAGGGATATTCTAATTCTCCAACATTCCAATTTTCATTCACTTCTTCTATCATAAGTTGATTACCATCAAGCTCTAAAAAACAAAATTTATCATCCACTCTCTCATAAATAATAGAAAATCCTAAAGACAAATAAAATTCCTTACTTTTATTAATATCTGAAACACTCAGTTCTGGTATTAATTTATTAAACTTAACTTTCATTATTTCACCAACCATTTAAGTCTTAACGAATTAAACACTACAGTTAAACTACTAATTGTCATAAACAAGCTCGCAAACATAGGATTTAAGACAATACCAAAGGGCTCTAAAATACCAATAGCAATCGGTATCATACAAATATTATAGAAAAACGCCCAGAATAAATTCTGTTTAATAATATGATAAGATTTCTTACTGATATCCATAAAATCTAATAGATTAGATAAATTATGATTCATAAGTATAACATCACTGGCATCATTCGCAACATCCGTACCCTCATTTATACTAATACCAACCGTAGCTTCTACCAAGGCAACAGCATCATTCACACCATCGCCTACCATAACAACCTTATTACCACTAGCAACATACCCCCGAATAATGGAAGCTTTATCTTTTGGTAAAACATCCGCATGAATTTCATGAATCCCCAGTTCCTTAGCAATCACTCTAGCAGTATCTAAATTATCACCAGTAAGCATAACCGTAGAAATTCCCATTTCTTCTAAACGATGAATTACAAATTTCATATCAGGACGAACCGTATCCCTAACTCCAATCAAACCTAATACTTTCTTTCGACGAACTAAATACAAAATACTACAACCTTCATTAGCTAACATTTGATAATCTTCTTTATGAACATCGCGAATCCCTAAATCCTTCAATAATTTTTGATTTCCAACATAATATCGATTTCCTTCTACAACACCTTCAACACCTTTTCCTGGGATTTCTTTAAAAGAAGAAACTGGCAATAAATCTTCTCGTAGAAATGCCGAAGCAATCGGATGCGTAGAACAACTTTCTAGACTTCGCACAATCTTTAAAATAGAATAACTATCATCATGATAAGAAAATGTTTTAAATATATTCAGTTTACCATAAGTTAAAGTTCCTGTTTTATCAAATACTACTTTATCAATCTTTCGCATCTCTTCCAAAACATCACCATTTTTAACAATAATTCCTTTATAAGCACATATTCCATAACTAACACTAATCACTAAAGGAACCGCAAGCCCCAAAGAACAAGGACAAGCAACCACTAATACCGTAACAAAAGAATGAAAACTAGAAAAAAATCCAAAACCTAAAACAAGTTTAATCAAGAAAGAACAAAGAGAAATCAAAAAAATAAGAGGAACAAAATAACCACTAACTTTATCTGCCAAACGTTCTATTTTATTCTTTTTTCCCAAAGATTCAACAACCATACTAACAATACTAGAAACAGTAGAGTCTTTTCCAATTTTTTTAGCTTTATATTCCAAAACACCATCATAATTCATAGAGCCAGCAAGAACCATACTTCCTTTCTTCTTGAAAACTGGCGCACTTTCTCCAGTCAAAAAAGATTCATCTACATGTCCTTCTCCTTTAACAACTTCTCCATCAACAGCAAATTTCTCATTAGGACGACAAATTAGTACATCATCAACAGTAATCTCATCCAAAGATACAGGGACTTGTTCTTCTCCTCGTTTTAAAATAGCACTTTTAGGAGTAATAGTTACTAAACTTTTAATGGTAGATGTAGTTCTATTTTTACTAACGTTTTCAATAAATCTACCAAGTTTCACAAAATAAATAACCATACAAATAGATTCAAAATATAATCTATGTAAAAACAAAGTATTTCCAAAACATATTTGAATAAACCCGTAAAAACTATAAAAAAAACTAAAAAAAACACTAAATAAAACTAAAGTATCCATATTAGGCATCCGATGAATTAAATTTAAAAAACCATTTTTTAAAATATCATACCCATAAACAAGAAAAAGAATAGAAAACAAAAGTAATACCAATCCATAACCAATAGGATGTAAAATGTAAGAAAACAATTCTGGTAATCCTAACATAGAACCCATGGATATATACATCAATAAAATTAATAAAATGGCAAATATAATTAAATTACGTTTTTTAACAGAATAAATTCTACTATCATCCGTATAAAGATACTCCCCAGAACTAGAAAAACCAGCTTGCAAAATATAATTTTCTAAATCCTTAATAGATAAATTTTCATATTCAATACTGACCATTCCAAGAATTAAATTTACAGACGCAGAATAAATACCATCCTGTTTCAACAAATATTTCTCAAGTCCACTAGAACAAGCACTACAAGTCATCCCTTCTACTTTTAACTGCACTTTTTTCATGAAGAATACCTCCTAAATAATTGCATCATTTCATCAACGATTTCTAAATTACCACAAGATACTTCTTTTTTTATACAGGAATACATATGTTTTTCTAAAATAATAGAAGACAAACTTTTCACAGCTTTATCTACAGCTAATAATTGAGTCAAAATTTCATCACAATAGCGATCGTCCTCAATCATCTTTTTAATTCCCTCAATCTGTCCAGAAATACGATTCAATCGATGAATATATTTCTTTTTCTCATCCGAATCACGATAAGTTTTTTTCATAACAACACCTCACTTTTATTATATACCCTAGATAGGTATATGTAAAGAAAAAAGAAAAGAGGGATTAATACCCTAATACCCCCTCTAAAGTTTCATCATTTTCAATAAAATCAACAACATCAATAATCGTATATTCATCCTTCGAATCGCGAACAATTACTTGTTTAATTCCTGCATTAATAATCATACGTTTACACAAAGCACAAGGTCTACCACCACTGACATAATCACCATCATCATAATTAATTCCCACAAGATACAAAGTAGAACCAATCATATCTTTTCTTCTAGCACTAATAATGGCATTCTGTTCCGCATGAACACTACGACACAACTCATAACGTTCTCCTCTAGGAATTTTTAACTTCTCCCTTGTACAATATTTTAAATCACAACAATTCTTTCTACCACGTGGAGCACCAACATAACCGGTAGAAATAATCTCATCATTATTTACAATAATAGCACCCCAATTACGTCTTAAACAAGTTCCCCGCTCCGCAACCTTTTCTGCAATATCTAAATAATAATTAATTTTATCTCTTCGCATAACATCACCCAAGATAAATATACCAGAACAAAAGAATTAAGTAAATATAATTATCACTAACATACATTTTTTATTATCCTTTATCCCTATAACAAATTCTTTAATAAATAATATTACAAAAATAAAAAACTAATATAATAGTTTTTTATTCATCCTCTTCACTAATTGTTTTATCTAAATAAATAGCTAGTAACTCTCTATAATTAAGAAAATCTTCATAAAATCCTGTTAGATATTGATCTTCAGATATAGTACCGTCATACAGATTATTAAACTCATCCATATTTGGTACATTATTAACACCCGTAACATTCGCCAATAATTTATAAATCATTACCGTAGCTTCCGCAAGTTCTCTTCCAAGCTCTTTACGTTTCGTACTAACATCTAATTGAGAATAGGCATCAATTAATTTTTTTTGCTCATCCATCATAGGCTTCTACCTCCATTTGCGTTTTGTTCCCTACTCTGTTGTGAACGAAGTTTTGAAGGGGAACTCAAACCCTTCATAAAATCATTCAAATCTCTTTCACGTTCTTTTTTCATACGTTCAGTCAAAGATAAACCTTTTCTTTCATAAAGATCTTCACGGTTTTTTTTATCTTTTTTTTGGAAAGCAGTTTGCCCCTTACGAATCTCAACTAAAAAATCCATCTCTTCTTTTGTAAATCCTTTAGGTTTTCTAACTTCCTTTCCCTTTTGTTCTTTTTTCACTTCCTTTTTCGTTTGGTGATATTTCTTTGTTTTTCCAGTAATACGACCCAAAACTCTAGTGGTAAAAGATAATTTTTTATACTCTGCTTGTAAACCTAAAAATGCTAAACGGCGGCGTTCTCTATTAAAACTTTTTTCTGATTCTGCCTTCTGTAACTCCCTCTCTTTTCTACTTTGTTCCAATTTTTTACGTTCCGCTTCTCTTTCTTCTCTTCCTGCTTCCCACTCACTTTTTTGTCTTCGAACTTCCTGCAATTCATTCCAAGCATCTCTTTCCAATTGACTAGCTTTAACAACATCCTGATGACTAGCTTTTGTCTGGGTATGAGAATATACATCCCCACCTCGTTCGTCATAAGTTTCGTAAGTTTGTTTACTTTTAGCATATACATCAGCAGCATTTTTACGTGCATTTTCCCATTTAAGATATGCATCATCTTCATTCATAAAATTATAGCCTCCTTATATTTTAACTATACAAAAGAAAAAAGAAAAAAACAATTAAAAAATATTTAATTGTCACATTATTTACAATAAAAGACTCTATAATATAGAAATAGAGCCTTTATTAAAAGTTAATATTAAAAACAAATTGTTTTTCTTCCCCTTGGAACATATAAGTAGCAATCGCACGAACCGTTTGACCACCAATTGGTAAAGCATATTCCGCATTAACAGAAACAGTAATAGAAACACTTTCACCAGGCATAACGGTTTCCTTCTCAAGAGAACCAGAAGCATTTTTAATATAACTCAAAGGATTTCTTACAATACTAGTTTCTATTTTACCCATAGTCATCGGTAGCTGAGTATCATTTTTAAATTGAATAGTATAAGTAATAGTACCACGATTCGTCCAAAAACCACCAATATCCCAATTTGGACTTAAATTAAGCGTATATTCATTATCTTGCCATTCCTCACTATCCACAGAAAATCCATAATCATCCAAAGTATGATCCGCTTTAAAATAGTTCTCACCATCTAATTTTTCTGGAGTGTTAGGTAAAGCAATACCCTCATACTTAGGAAGTGTAGTAACAGAAATTGTCTTTTCTTGCTCATTTCCGGCATTATCATAAACAACTACTCCCATATCATAAGTGGTTTCTTTTGTTAAATTACTACATAAATAACTAGTATCCGTAGTAAGATCACTATAAATACCATTTCCACAATGATATACATATCCAGCAATTTCACTACGTTCTTCATCTTCTCCTAAATCTTTTGCATCAACGTGCAATTTTACTTGATTATAATCTAAATCACTAGTAGTAATATTATTAATTTCTGGAACAATAGGATCGATTTTATTTATGTCAAACTGACTAATTTGTTCATTAGTACCATCACTAACTTTAAAATAGAAAGTACCATTTTCTACATACACCTCTTCAAACGGAAATTGGGTAATACTCTGCCAATTACCATCTTCCGAAGTTTTATAATAATAAGTCTCACCAGAAATATTCTGATAACTAACAGAAACCGTTTTTTGACTAGCCCATTTATCCTCACCAACCGTCATAGAGACTACACCAAAATCATTCGTAGTAACAGAGATAGGTTTCGATATTGCCTGATTACCAGCCTTATCTTCTATTTTTACAACAATAGAATATTCGGTATTATTCTTCAATCCAGCAAAAATATAAACTCCATCTTCCTGTAAAGAAGAAAATGTTTTGCCACCATCACAAGAATAATAATAACCTTTTACCCCAGAAACACCATCACTACCTTCTACCTTAATTGAAATAGAATTGGTAGAAGTAGCAGATTTATCTAAATTAACTACAGGAAGTTCATTATCAAGTAAAGAAACCGGAGAAATAATTTCTGTAACATTACCAGCCGTATCTGTAACTTTTACTAATACATAATAACTACCTGTTTTGTTATCAATAGTAATATTCATATCTTTTTCTTGACCAAGTTCTTCTTCTACCGTTATCCAATCTTTTACATCATCAAAAGAATTACTAGTAGAAATCGCATAAGCAATAGATGAAATTTGAACATTATCTTTCACTGTAAAATGAACATCCTGTTCTTTACGATATTCTGTATCATTAGAATCAAAAATAACCGTTGGTTTACTTCGATCAATATTATCGATAACAACAACTACCTCAGCACTATAGTTAACACCGTCTGTAAAGCGAAAAACAATCGTTTGATTGGAAAATATTTCTAATGGTAAAGCACAATCTTTAAATTCTGAATCTTGCTCTCTCTTATATTGTAATTGATAATCATCATTATCATTTTCTAAAGTAAGAGTCACAGAATCATTCGTAATCTCCGTTTTATCAACTTTAATAATAGGATTTTCTACCCCAGAAACCGAAACTTCTTTTTGAATAGTTAATACATTTCCAGCCTCATCAGTAACGGTAACCACTAGATAATGAACACCAGTAGTAAGATTTTCAAAAGTTCCTTCCTCTTGAAAACTTCCTCCATCCAATTGATAACGATAAATCAAGTCATTAGTATAAGTCATATTATCCGTAGTTGTACCAGATACAATAATACTATTCGAAGTAATATGAATGTTTGGCTCATAAGAAGTTGGAGCCACTCTATCAATATTATTTACCTGATAAGAAATACTTTCTCCATAATTACCTACTCCATCACCATAACAAAGGAATACTTCTCCATTTTCAGACAAAACAACATTCCCATCCGTACTTTCTATCCAATTTTTTCCATCCAAACTATAATAAGAAAGAAAAGAATCCAACTCTTTTATCTTTATAACAACATTATTTTTTGTAGGTCTTATTGGACTCACTTCTTCAATCTCAGCAACATCAATACTCTTTGTCCGCACATTTTTCTTTACAATGCGAACATTACCTGCCTGATCTACTACTTTAACAGAAACAGTATAAACTGTATTTGCTTTTAAATTCGTAAAAATAGGACTATTTTGATAAGCACCATTATTAATAGAATAATAATATTTTAATTTTGAAGAAGCGGTAGTATCATCCGTAGTTTTTGCAACAATAGAAATACGATAGGTACTAACTTCTATACTAGGCGTAAAATTCTTAGGTGGAGTAATATCAACCCTTGGTCGAACAGAAGAATTAGAATTACTTGAATTAGAAGAAGTAGAAGGATAACTTGTAATAGGAGTTCCAAGGTCATTAGAAACGCTATTTTCTTCTAACTTTTTAAATTTAGCAACCAACTTCATATCTTTCTTTATTTTTTGATTAAAATCAAATAATTCATCCTGATAATACCAACCTAAAAATTGATATCCTTCTTTTGTAGGAGAATCCGGCATAGAAATAGATAAACCTTCATCCACAATTTCAGAATGAACAATCTCACCATCAACAATAAATTTCACTTCATATTCTTCATAATCAATTTTTTCCCATTTTGCAACTAAAGTTATATCTTCTGTAATAGGGGTATCAAAATCAAATAATTCATCATCCAAATACCATCCAAGGAAACGATATCCATCACGAACAGGATCATCTAATGGAGAAACAACATTATTAGGAGAAATCAAAACTTCGTTACTATCCCCATATTCTAAAAAAGTAACAGTAACTTTTTTCTGACAACCTTTAATACCGAAGAACAAAAGTATAATAACAAGGAAAACAATAAAAATAATAAGTACTTTTTTCGTTTTCAAAATACTCACCTCTATTATAGTAATTTTATCAAATAAAGTAGTATTTTGTAAAGATAAAAGAACAAATCATAAAATTAATTCTCTTAAATTATAAGGATAAGGATATTTATCATAAACTCCACTATATACGAGATGAAATCCATAAGACTGATATATATTATTTAACTTTTGATTTGTTGCTAAACAATCAAGACGAATTTTACTTAACCCTTCCTTTTTAGCAATCAAAGTCACCTGCTCAATAATATATTTACCAACTTTTTTAGTACCAAGACGAGTACATAATTTTTTAATATAAATATTTTTTGTATTATCCCAAAAAACAGTATCATAATACTGAATTTGAACACATCCTAAGATCATACCATCACAAACTACAACATAAAGTTCATGATTTAAAATAGCAAGACGCCACTCCTCGATTGGATGATGTTTTAAATAATATCTCCATTGATTAATATTAGATTTTTTCATCCATTCACTTCTCTGAGCTACAAGAGAAAACACTTCTTCTACTTCCCCCATTTTTGCCAAACGGAATTCATACCCCATAAAACCACCTACTTTGTATCTTTTAATTCTGACTCATAAAGTTCACGATACCCTTTGCATTTCTTTAAAAGTTCCTTATGATTACCTTCAGCACAAATATGACCATCTTCAATAAATAAAATCCGATCACTATTAATAATCGTACTAAGCCTATGAGCAACAATTAAAATTGTATAATCTTTTCTCAAATTATTAATAGCTTCTTGTATTTCTTTTTGAGTTTCATTATCTAAAGCAGATGTCGCCTCATCAAATAAAATAATCTCTGTTTTTTGTAAGAAAGCCCTAGCAATCGCTAAACGTTGTCTCTGTCCACCACTAAGATTTACTCCCCCTTCACCAACAATAGTATCATACCCATTAGGAAGACTCATAATAAAATCATGAATACGAGCTAACTTACATGCTTTTATCATTTCATGCTCTGTCATTGTTGGAGCAACCAATCTTAAATTGTCCCGAATACTAAGATGAAAAATATAAGGATTTTGACTAATAACCGTAATATTACCACGAATACTTTCTTGATCCAGTTCTCTAATATCAATACCATCAATTGTAATCATACCACTATCAATATCATACATCTTACATAAAAGATTAAATATCGTAGTTTTTCCAGCACCACTTTTTCCAACAAAAGCAACCGTTTCATTCGCATGAACTTCAAAACTTAAATCCTTAAGAACCTTCTTATCATTAGAATCATAATGAAAATCAACATGAGAAAAACAAAAATCTCCATTTACTTTATCTAAATGTCTAGAACCAAACTTTTCCTTAGAAAACTCATCACTATGCATAATAGAAAAAACTCGATGACAAGATAAATTAAAATCCTTCACACTTTGTAATAAAATACCTAAAACATCAATAATAGAAGTTACTCTTCCTTGATAATTGTGAACAACTAAAGCATTCGCAACTGTCAAATTACCTTCAATAATCAAAAATACTAGCAAAAAAATTAAACCTGTATCTAGTACATCTTGTAAACAAAAACGAACGCAATTATATTTATTGCTAACATGCATCATCTGATATCTAGTTTGATTCAGTTCTTGTACTTGATTATGAAGTTCCTTAGAAAAATTATCTTCCGAATGTAACATTTTAATGTCACGAATACCACGTACAATCTCCCCAACAAACCCAGTAACACGTTCTGTTTCTTTACGAAACTCCCTATCACGAAGATTATAAATTTGAACGCGCCTTTTCTCTATCAAATAAAGAATAAGTACCATAACAATCATATATATAAATGCCCAGAAGTTAATAATAAACACTGCAATAAAGATACCAACATTAATTAATATCCTACTAAGATATAAATTTAAAACATTAAAAATATCCGCAAGCCTACTAGTATCACTAGTAAGTCTTTGTATAAAAACTCCCGAACTATTAGAATCAATAATTTTATTTTCTAACTTCAAAATATTTTGACCTAATTCTGTTTGAATCTTAATAAATGATTCACGAAATATAATAGTAGAATAAGATCTAGAAAAATAATTGACAATATTTCTCAATAATTCAAGAAAACATAAAACAACAGTCATTAAAAGCAATTGATAAAACATACTATCTGTCAAATATACAATAATTCTAGCACTAATGATTGGTGCAATTACATTTACAATAACAGCAATTAAATTACAAAAAATATATTTAATTAATTTACTTTTTTGATCTTTTGTATACTGCCAAACAAATCTAACATTCTTAATAAATTCTTTCATATTTACTCCTTAATAATAAGTCCAATAGGGCAATGATCACTACCTAAAATTTCTTTATAAATAAGACTATCTTTTACTCTAGAAACAAAAGATTTAGATACTACAAAATAATCAATTCTCCAACCAATATTTTTTTCTCGAACCCCTCTCATATAACTCCACCAAGTATAAGCATCACTTTTATCTGGATATAAATAACGAAAAGTATCAATAAATCCATGAGAAAGTAATTCACTAAACTTTCCACGTTCTTCATAAGTAAAACCAGCATTACCAATATTAGATTTTGCATTACGAATATCAATTTCTTCATGAGCAACATTTAAATCCCCACAAAAAACAACTGGCTTTTCTTTTTCCAAGTCTTTAATATAGGATAAAAACAACTCCTCATAACGCATACGAGAATTCATCCTAGACAAATCTCGTTTCACATTCGGTACATAGCAATTTACCAAATAAAAATCGGAAAACTCCAAAGTAATATTTCTCCCCTCGCTATCGTATTCACTATCCCCAATACCATAACGAACAGAAATAGGCTCTACTCTAGAATAAATAACCGTTCCTGAATATCCTTTACGCTCTGCAGGATACAAATACATAGTATATCCCTCAGGGCGAAAATCAAACTGATCCGCCATAGCTTTTACTTCTTGCATACAAAAAATATCTGCATCAACACTTTCAAAAAAGTCACTCAGTCCTTTCTTTAAACAAGCACGAATTCCCGCAACATTCCATGATATTATCTTCATTTTAACTCCTCCTTGAATTGATAGAAAAACGGACTAAATGCCGTTGGTAAAGCAAAGTTATCCTCTATATCAGAAACAGAAAAAAACATATCCTGACAAATTACACTTTCTAAAAAAACAAAATAGGACTGCATTTTCCACTTTTTATGAGAAAAAACATGTGTATAACAAATACTTGTCTTAATACTTTTTACTCGACCAAACTCTTTCGAAAGTTCACAAACTTCATCTGCACTCTTATTTCCAACAACGTTATAAAACTCATACAAATTATGTAAAAGTCCTGGACTTTTTCTCTTTCTAACATAAGTCTTCTTCTCCCAAATAGGGACAATCACAGTCAATTCTATTTCTTCTTTTACTTTTTTTTCATCTTTTACTGGAAACATAAAATAATTATTATTCTTATAAGACAAACATCCACCTCGCAAAGGACAAATATCACATTTTGGAATACCATTAGGAAGACAAATAACTTCTCCTAGTTCCATAAGTCCTTCATTAAAATTCCCAGGCGATAGAAAAGGAAATGAAAGCAATCGATCATGAATCATTTTTCTAGTACTATCTTTCGAAATATTAGAAAAGTCATTATAAAATCTAGTAAATACCCGCATAACATTTCCATCAACAGTTACTTGCCTCTCACCAAAACAAATAGAAGATATAGCACTAGCCGTATATTCACCAATTCCAGGCAACTTAATTATTTCAGAATAAGTATTTGGAAATTCTCCCCCATACTCATCCATAATCATAACAGCAGCCTTCTTCAAATTCCGTGCACGATTATAATATCCCAAACCTTCCCACAATTTTAACAATTGATCATCCTCAACCTTAGCTAAAGAAGAAATATCAGGTAATGCCCTCATAAATCTTTCATAATAAGAAATTACTGCCTCAATTCTAGTTTGTTGAAGCATCACTTCAGATATCCATACATGATAAGGATTTTTATCATTTCTCCACGGAAGGACACGTTTATTTTCTAAAAACCACTCTTCTAAATTACGAATATACTCCTGCATAAACTTCACCACTTATATTTTTATTATATCATAAATCATTACTTGCTTTTACTATTTCTAAAAATATGTTATACTAGGCAAAAAATAGAAAGATATAAAAAGAAAAACACGCATTAAAGGGTGAGAATATGTATAAAATAGAAAAAAACTTAAATAAATTAAACAAAAACCAACCAACATTTTTCTTAGATCCCAAAGAACAATTAGAATTAAGCAAAAAACGAAAAAAAGATTCATACCAAATATACAAACCATATTCTGATAGTGAAAAAAACATTTTTTATACAAAAGAAGAACCAAAAGTAATATTATATGAAATAAAATCAAAAGTACCTCTAGAACATAGAGAAATATTAGGTACACTCTTTTCTCTAAACATTACAAGTGAACTATTTGGAGATATAGTAATATCAAATAATCATTACTACATCTATATACTAGAAACAATTGCTCCCTATATCAAAAACAATTTATTAATGATTAAAAATTCTCATGTAGAATTAGTAGAAGTACCATTAGAAACATTAAAAGATTATAAAAAAGAATTTGAAGAAATAGAAATTATTGCATCAAGTACTAGAATCGATACTGTAATCTCTAGATTAATACAAACAAGTAGACCAAATATTATAGAAAAAATAAAAAACAAAGAAATTATATTAAACTATGAAGTATTAAAGAATAATTCTTACCAACTAAAAGAAAATGACGTCTTTAGTATCAGACGTCATGGAAAATATCAATACATTGGTATTATAAAAGAAACAAAAAGTAAAAATTATATTATTGCATGTAAAAAATATATTTAAAATTACTTCTGTTCCATAAGTTCTTCTTGACATTTTTTAATAAATAGCAAATCAACACCAGTGTATTTAGAAATATCCGAATGCTTAATATTATCTTTCAACATAGAAGTAACAACCCGTCTATTAGCCTCTTCCTTTCCTTGTTCAAAACCTTGTTCAAGACCTTGTTCTAAGCCTTGTTCAATTCCTTGTGCTATTCCCTGCTCTAATCCTTGTTCTAAACCTTGTTCTAATCCTTGCTTTAATCCTCTTTCTAATCCCTCTTTTAAACCCTTTTCTATCATCTCTTCTCGAATCGAGTTTTC
>CALVRR010000028.1 GCA_944358705.1 uncultured Bacilli bacterium | reverse complement strand
GTTAAGCCACTTAACGCCGACGATAGTGTAAGCGAAAATAGGAAGTTGCCAAGAATTTTTTTGTTTTATAAAGACTTATCTGACGATAAGTTTTTTTACTTTTCTAGAACTTTAAGGATAAACAAGAAATTTCGATAATAATAACTATGTCAAGAAAAATAATTATGTTATACTAAACTTGGTGATAAGAATGAATAAAAAACTATACGAGAAAATAATTAATCTATGTATAAATCATGGATGTGATTTTGCAGAAGTTTATTATGAAAAAGGAAAAAGAAAAAGATATACATTACTGGATAAGAAGTTAGATAATATACGCTTTAACCAAACCGAAGGGATTGGAATTAGAGTTTCAAACAACAACAATGTATATTATACTTCGACCAGTATATTGACAGAAGATAATATATTAAGAATAACAAAAAAAATGCTTGATAGTATTCCTAAAAAAGAATCCACACTAAAACAGATTAAGTTAGGAACCATGGAAGAAAAAAATATA
The DNA here is from genome assembly GCA_944358705.1 of uncultured Bacilli bacterium. Classification (GTDB taxonomy): domain Bacteria; phylum Bacillota_I; class Bacilli_A; order RF39; family UBA660; genus Faecimonas. The sequence continues at coordinate 21,160 of CALVRR010000028.1, read as the reverse complement.
TCAATAAAAATTGATCATAATGATTTTCCAGAAGAAAACAAGAAAAAAGTATTAAAAACAATCGACAAAAAAGTAAGAGAAGTATCAAACCTTATCTCCCAAGTAACAGTTTTATTAATGGAAGAATATAAGGAATATGAAATAGCAAACAGCAAAAATAAATTCATTAAATCCGCAGAAATTCAGACTAGACTTTTTTGTTCCGTAAATGCCCAAAGAAAGGAAAAAAAGGGAAGTTCATATAAATCACTTGGTGCCAGTACAGGTTATGAATTTCTAGAAGGCGTAGATATAGAAAATTTTGGCGTAGATGCTGCAAAAACAGCTATAAAAAAATTAGATTCTGTTCCTTTTAAAGGGGGAGAAATGCCAGTAATTTTAGGAAATGGTTTTGCTGCCGTAATATTTCATGAAGCCTGTGGTCACGCCCTAGAAGCTACCTCCGTAAGTGACGGTGTAAGTATTTTTTCTAATTGTTTAAATCAAAAAATAGCAAGTGATAAAGTAACGTTAATCGATGATGGAACAATTCCAGGAGAATGGGGAAGTACAAGAATTGATAGCGAAGGAAATAATACTCAAAAAAATATACTAATAGAAAACGGAGTATTAAAGAAGTATTTAATAGATGACTTAAACGCAATAAAAATGAATTTACCAGCCACGGGATCAGGTAGAAGAGAAAGTTATGAATTTCCTCCGACATCCAGAATGAATAATACCTATTTAGCTGCAGGAACAGATAACTTTGAAGATATGCTAAAAAGTATAGACTATGGACTTTATTGTAAAAAGATGGATGGAGGAAGCGTATATCCACAAACTGGGGAGTTTAACTTTACTGTGGATGAAGCTTATATTATTGAAAAAGGACAATTAAAAGATGTTGTAACTGGAATTACTTTAATTGGAAAAGGACAAGATATTCTAAAAGAAGTAGAAATGGTTTCAGACGATTTATACCTGGAATCAGGATACTGTATTAGTGCCAGTGGGGTAGTACCAGTAACGGTAGGAGAACCAACAATCAAAGTTAGAAAAATACTAGTAGGAGGAACAAACGAATGAAAATAGAGGATTTTATTAGTAATTTAAAAGAGAAAGTAGAAGCTCTACAAGTAACAGAATTTAAATCGGAATCGGTAGAAATAAAAGTAGTAAATGATAATTTGAAAAAGTCTGTTTTTTCTGATAAAAACTCCTACGAAGTAAAAGCAAAAATAAATGGAAAATATGTAAAAATAAACACAGAACAACTTACTCCTAACTTGTATGAAATTCTAAAACAACAAAGTGAAATAATAGAAAGCAATTATAAAGACAATTATATAGAAAATGAAAAAAAATTAGAATTTAGAAACAACAACACCAATACCATCAATATAGCGGAAAAAATAAAAACAATGATTGGACTAAATCAACTAAGAAAAACACATGATTCTATTAGTTCTATTACTAGTGAGTATGAATGGAATTGTTCAGAAAAAAGAATTGTAAATACGAATGGAGTAGATTTACTTAGTGCAAAAGAGAATTGTGCCTTCTATGTGTCTGTAGTAGCCAAAAATGAAAAAGATACGGTAACTTTCAACGATATCGTTTATACAACATCAGATGATGATATTAATATGAATCAAACATGTCAAAATGTAATTGAAAATGCAGAAAAGTTTTTGATAAAAGAAAGAATAAAAACAGGCGTATATAATGTTGTTTTCTCTTCTAGATTTATGTCAAATTTATTAAAAAGTATAATGGAAATTTTATCCCAGGAAAATGTAAGAAAAAAATTGTCATATTTAGAAGGAAAGGAACAAAAGGAAATAGCTAATAAAATTGTTAGCATCGTAGAAGACCCTAGAAATGAAAAGTTTCCAGGATATGCATATTTTGATGATGAGGGAACAGAAACATATAAAAAGCTAATTATAAAAGATGGAGTATTACAAACATTTTTATATAATAATCAAGAAGCAGAAATAAAGAAAATAAAAAGTACGGGAAATGGTTATGGGAAGATTTCTGCTAGAAACTTGTATTTAATTCCAGGGGACAAAACGGAAGAAGAGTTAATCAAAAAATTAAATAATGGATTATATATTACAAACTATATGTCTAGTGGGGGAGTTTTTTTAAACGCCATAGATGGAAAAATATCTGCACCAATATTTGGTTTTATTGTAAAAGAAGGAAAAATAACAAATGCATTTGAAACCTGTATCCTATCTACCAATATTATTGATTTACTAAGAAACATAAAGGAAATAGGAAATAATTTAGAATTTAAAACAGAAATATCGGGTTCACCATCGGTTCTTGCAGAAAAAATGTCAATTGCCAGTAATTAACATAAAAGGAGTTGTATAACTCTTTTTTTTTGGTATAATAAAAAATGGGTGAAGAAATATGGATTATAAAGTAACAACTTATTCAGAAGAAGAAACAATTGAATTAGCACAAAATATTGAATCAGAGAAATTTCCGAACATGGTAATTTGTTTACAAGGAGATCTAGGAAGTGGTAAGACTATTTTCACAAAAGGATTTGCAAAAGCAATGCAGGTAGAAGAAGAAATAACCTCACCAACGTTCAATATAATTAAGGAATATACCTCAGGAGAATTACCTTTATACCATATGGATGTATACCGTTTGGATGGAAAAGTAGAAGACCTAGGTATTGAAGAATATTATAAAAAAGGTGGTATTACTATCATTGAATGGGCTGATATGATACCAGACTATTTACCAGAAAAAAGACTAGATATAAAAATCAAAAATTCTAGTGAAGATGAAAATAAAAGGACAATTGTCTTAATCCCTCACGGGAAAAAATATGAAGAAGTATGTGAGGACGTTGTATGATATTATATATAGATACCTCTTCTAGTTATTTATATACTGGAATAGTAGAAGATGGAAAAATAGTACAAGAAATAAAAAAAGAATATGGACAAGACTTATCAAAAGTAGCGTTACCAGAGATTGTTTCAATGTTTGAAAAGACAGGTATTACTCCACAAGATATACAAAAAATTATTGTAGTAAATGGACCAGGATCATTCACAGGGATTCGAATTGGAATAACAATAGCGAAAGTATATGCTTGGAGTTTAAAAGTACCTATAACTACAATAACTGCATTAGAAGCAATGGCAGTATCTAGCAAAAATGACAAAGTAAAAGTCCCAATTGTTGATGCAAGAAGAGGATATTGTTATGCAGCGATCTTTGATGAAAATAATAAAGAAATTTTAAAACCAACTTATATAACCTATGAAAATTTAGAAAAAGAATTAACAAATATAAAAGATTATAAGATTATCACAAACGATAAAGAGAAAATACAAATATCTGCAAACAATATAGAAACATACATTCCTGAAATTGGAAAAATTGTAGAAAAATTTAAAGAAAAAGAAAATGTAAATCCACATGCGGTTAATCCAGAATATTTAAAATTAACCGAAGCAGAGGAAAGTAGAAATGCATGCTAATAAGAATTGATAAAAAAGAAGAAATAAGCCAGTTCGATTTCAAACAAGGGTTACTATCAAAAGAAAAAATAGAAAAAGAACTAGAAATAAATCCTTTTGGTCATTATTTGCTAGATATTGAAAAAGAGAATGTAGTAGCGTATTTATATTATAGTGATATTTATGATCGAGCAGAAATTAATCAAATAGAGGTGGATATTTTCCACAGAAACTGTGGAAAAGCATCAAAATTATTACAAAAAATGATAGACCTTGTGGAAAAAAGCATTACTTTAGAAGTAAAAAAAGATAATATTCCCGCCATAAACTTATATAAAAAATTTCAATTTCAAGAAAAGGCAATTAGAAAAGGGTATTATCATGGAATCGACGGAATATTAATGGAAAGAAAATTCTAAGACTCTTAGTAGAAAAAAAGCCTCTTTTATGTTAAAATAAGAACGAAGTGAAAAGAGTGGTAATATGCAAGAAAAAAAGGATATGATTATATTAGGAATTGAAAGTAGCTGTGATGAAACTAGTGCTTCTATTGTGAAAAACGGAACAGAAGAAATCGCAACTGTGATATCCTCACAAATCGATATTCATAAAGATTATGGAGGAGTAGTACCAGAAATCGCTAGTCGTCATCATGTAAAAAATATTACGATAGTTTTAGAAGAGTGCTTAGAAAAAGCAAATATGACAATGGAAGAAGTAGATGCAATTGCTATCACATTTGGACCAGGATTAATCGGTTCCCTTTTAATCGGATTGGAAGCTGCAAAAACACTAGCCTGGATTTATCAAAAACCACTAATTCCAGTACACCATATTGCTGGACATATTTATGCGAATAGTTTAGTAAGACCATTGAAGTTTCCATTGCTTGCTTTAGTAGTAAGTGGTGGTCATACAGAATTAATCGAAATGACCGATCATTATAAGTTTAAGAAATTAGGCGGAACCCTAGACGATGCCATTGGAGAGTGCTATGACAAAGTGGCAAGAGTGATGGGATTAGAATATCCTGGAGGACCAAAGTTAGACAAACTATCAAAAGAAGGAAAACCAACATATAAATTACCAATTCCTCTGCATGATGATAGTTATAACTTCTCATTTAGTGGATTAAAAAGCGCCGTGATTAACTTAGCCCATAACGAACATCAGCGGAAAGAACCAATAAGACAAGCGGATTTAGCAGCATCCTTCCAAAAAGTTGCTGTGGAATCAGTGGTAAGAAAAACAAAAAAAGCGATTGAAGACAAACAGATAAAATATCTAATTGTCGCAGGAGGAGTAGCGGCCAATCAGATATTACGCGGTGAAATAGAAAAATTAGCGGCAGAGGAACAGATAGAAATGTCAGTTCCACCTATGAAGTATTGTACGGACAATGCTACTATGATAGCAGCTGCAGGATACTATGCTTATTTAGATGGAAGAGTAGCGGATTTAACACTAAATAGTACCTCAACAGCTACTTTGAAATAAAAATTGACAGAAAAAGCATCAAATTTGATGCTTTTTCTTTTTTTATAGTGAAAACTATTTTTCTAAAAAATAAAAATATGGTATAATTGATACGATAGGGAGGCTAGTAAAATGATAAATAGAATTGTGTTAAACGAAACATCATACTTTGGTCGTGGAGCCAGAGAAAAATTATCAGAAGAAATTAAAGCAAGACATTTTCAAAAGATTCTAGTAGTTACTGACAAGTCTTTACTAGAAACAGGAACGGTTACATTAGTAACAGATGTATTAGAAAAAAATCAAATAAATTATATTACATACGATGGTGTAAAACCAAATCCAACAGTACAAAATGTTCAAGATGGATTAAAAATCGCAAAAGACAATGCTGTTGATTGCATCGTAGCTATCGGTGGAGGAAGTTCTATCGATACGGCAAAAGCAATTGCCGTAATTATGACAAATCCAGAATTTAGTGATGTTGTAAGCTTAGATGGAACCGCAGATACGAAAAATAAAGCGTTACCATTAATCGCATTACCAACCACTGCTGGAACAGCAGCAGAAGTAACTATCAACTATGTAATTACAGATGAAGTAAGAACGAAGAAAATGGTATGTGTAGATGTTCATGACATCCCAGTAGTAGCAATCATTGATCCAGATTTAATGCAAGGAATGCCACAAAAGATTGCAGCATCAACTGGTATGGATGCTCTAACACATGCAATGGAGGGATATATTACAAAGGCAGGATGGCTAATTCCAGATATGTTTCATATTAATGCAATGTCATTAATTTATAAAAATTTAGAGCGTGCTGCTAACGATAAAGATAAAAAAGCAGTAGAAAAAATAGGATATGCTCAATATATCGCTGGTATGGGATTTTCAAATGTAGGACTTGGAATTGTTCATTCCATGGCCCATTCACTAGGAGCTTATTTTGATACTCCTCATGGTGTAGCGAACGCCCTATTATTGCCACATGTCTTAAAATTTAATGGACAAGTTTGCCCAGAATTATTTAGAAACATGGGAAATGCCTTTGGACTAGATATGAAAAATACAACAGATGAAGAAGCAGTACAAAAAGTAGTAGATGCTGTAAAGGAATTATCTATAAAATTACATATTCCACAGACATTAAAAGAAATTGGAATTCCAAAAGAAATGTTACCAACATTAGCAGAACAAGCACTACATGATGCATGTACAGGCGGAAATCCAAGAGAAGTAACAAAAGAAGACATCTTAGCTTTATACAAAGAAGCTTATGAATAAAAAGAGAAAAGAGGTAGAGAAATGTTAAAGTCAAAAGTAGGATTCAGTATTGACGTAGACAGTTTCAAATCAGGAGAAGAAACTGCACGAGTAGCATCCCACGATATGCGAAATGCTAAATTAGGTATGCTTTATACTTCTGTACAATCTAATGTAAAAGAAGTAGTAAAAGGAGTAAGAAGTATAACTAACGCCCCAATTATTGGATGTACAAGTAGTGGTGCAATTATGGTACCAGAAGGTGTTGTATCATCTGATCATGGTTTTTCGGGAATGATGATGTTAGATGACAAAGATATGACAGTAGGAGTTGCTTGTCATGAAGCAGGTCGTGACGCTCGCGCCATTGGTAGAAAAGTAGCTATCGAGGCAGTAGAAAATGCCAAAACGACAAGAGCACCAGCTTATTTCTATATGGTGGCAAGTCCAAAAGAAGAAGAAGATTATTTAATGGGAATTCAAGATGTTATCGGAAGAGTTCCAATGTTTGGAGGAAGTGCTGCTGACGATACCGTAGAAGGAAAATGGCAAATTATTTGTAACGATAAAGTATTTAACGATGGTGTCGCTGTTGCATTCTTCTACACAGATAATGAAATTGTAACATCATTTACAGGAGCATACAGAGAAACAAATAATATTGGTTTAATTACAGAAGTAAAAGATGATCGTACACTAGTATCTATTGACGGAGTATCTGCACTTAAAAAATATGCAAGTTGGATAAATACTACTCCAGCGCAATTAAAAGGTCAAAATCTTTTAGTAGCGTCAATTACAAGACCATTAGGAGTAAAAGATCCACTTGGTAATTTAACAGTAATTCGTCATCCAATGTTTGGAAATGACATGGGAACAAGAACTACAAGTGATGATACTATTACTTTAGGAAATAAAGCTGTTCCAGGAACCGCAATTCTTCAATTAGAAGCAACGGTAGATGAATTGATTGATTCTACTGGAAATACATTAAAAGATGTAAAAAAACAATTATATACAGAACCAGCGGCATACTTCCTAGTACACTGCGGTGGAAGAAAATTAGGTATTGGAGATCGTATTGGAGAAGTTCATAAACAACTAGTAAAAGAAGCAAAAGGAGTACCTTTTATTACTGTATTTACATTTGGTGAATATGGTTATGATGAACATTCAGCAAATATCTGTGGTGGATTAATGCTATCATTTACCGCTTTTGGAAAAAATTAGGAGGTAGTTAATGAAGAATTTAGTAAAAGGACTAGAGATGGATGCCAGCAACCATCAAGTAATCGAAGTAACCAATCCAGCAACGGGAGAATTTATAGATACTGTTCCAAATTCGACAGAAGAAGATGTAGATATGGCAGTAACGGCCGCAGTAGAAGCACAAAAATCCTGGGCCAAAATACCATTACATGAGCGTGGACGTATCTTAGAAAAGTTTGTTGACTTAGTAGAAAGAGATAAAGAAGAATTAGCAGAACTTTTATGCAAGGAAACAGGTAAACCAATTACGGAAGCTAGAGGAGAAATTTCTAATACTAGAACTTTCGTATATGCTTACGTAGAAAGAGCCAAACATTTATATGGTATTAATATTCCAGCGGGAAACGAAGCTGGTCATGAAAATGATGTTCAGTTTACAATCAGACAACCTTTAGGAGTAGTTGCTTGTATTATTCCATTTAACTTTCCATGTGACTTATTTGGACAAAAAGTGCCTAGTGCATTAATTATGGGAAATGCAGTCATTGTAAAACCATCAACCTATAATCCTTTAACTCTTCATAGATATTGCTTGTTATTAAAAGAAGCAGGAGTACCAGATGGTGTAATTAGTTGCTTATCTGGGGACGGTCCAACCACCGGTCAAGCGCTAGCAAGACATAAAGGAGTACATCTAGTAAGTGTAACTGGATCGACAGCAGTAGGTCAGGAAACAATGGCAACAGCTAGTAAAAATTTAACTCACGTTATGTTAGAATTAGGTGGAAATGATGCATTTATTTTAGACAAAGATGGTGACCTAGACTTAGCCATAGAAGAAATGGTCTGGGGAAGACTTTATAATACAGGACAAGTTTGTTGTGCAAGTAAGCGTTTCTTAGTACATAACGATGTAAAAGAAGAATTTACTCGTCGTGTGATTGAAAGAATTAGCAAAATGCGCATTGGTAATCCAATGAATGAAGATACAGAAATTGGATGTTTAATCAATGAAAGAGCAGCTCGTCGTGTAGAAGAACAAGTAGCAACAACTGTTGCACAAGGAGCAAAATTGGTATTTGGTGGACGTAGAAATGGAGCATACTACGAGCCAGCGGTATTAACTAATGTAACAAGAGATATGGACATTATGAAAGACATGGAAGTATTCGGACCAGTAATTCCTATCTGTGGTTTTGATACTATAGAGGAAGCAATCGAAATTGCGAACCAATCTAGCTTTGGATTATGCGGAAATATTATTACCAGAGATATGAATAATGCATTTAAAGTAGCCGAAAGATTAGAAGCCGGTGCCACTGTAATTAATGGAGCAAGTTTCTTCCGTTCTGCAGAAATGCCATTTGGAGGATGGAAACACTCTGGAATTGGTAATGAAGGTATCGCAACAACCCTTCAAGAAATGTCTAGAATTAAAACCATTGTCTTAAAGAATGTTTTAAAATAAGAAAAAATCCTATTTTGATAAATTCAAAGTAGGACTTTTTATTTATCTACAGAAAGTTTATTAATTAAAAAATAAAAAAGCTTCCTTCTTTAAAATTTGACTAACGAGAAAGACAATAGTATAATACATCACTATAAATTGGAGGAAGAATATGAAAAATCAAGATAACCAGACAAATTGGATTCATCAAACAAAAAGAAATAAAGAGTTAATAGATTCCTACGCAGAAGGAGTAGAAGAAATGCAAAAAGCAGGAATAAATCCTAGGGCGGTAGAAGGTTTGATACAATCCCAAGTCGATAAAGAAAAATATGCCGAGTATCTAGTAAATTTAGCTGCTGGAAGTGCTCATGGATTAGAAGAAACATTAAATCCAGAAGGATATATGCATGGTCACTTTGATGACGAAGGAAACTATTATATGAGATCACAAGATGGGGGATCACTAACAATAACAAAAGAAGGATATATTTTAGAAAAATAAGAAAAAGGTCATGGTTTCAAAGAGGGAACTATGGCTTTTATTATGCAAAGCTTTTACTTTATTGGAATATAGTGTATAATAAAAAAGAATAAACGTTCTGGAGGAGTAGGTATGAAGACAAGAAAGGAATTAAAAAGAAAAGCAAGGAAAAATTTAAAAAGACATTATCCAATCTTTATGGTAGTTTGTGTGATTGCTGCTTTTATTGGAACGGAATTTATTAGTTCTTTAAATTTTACGCAAATTAAAACCTTTCCAGAAAGTATAATTACCGAACCAGAACGAGTAGACCAGGCCGTACAAGATGCACTAAATGGAAAAACCGAAAAAAGCAGGAAAACAACCAAAGAATTAAAAAAAGAAATTATAGAAGAAGATGAGAAAAACCAGACGAAAGTATTAGGAAGAAGCAGAGGAATCTTTGCTATGATAGTCAATGCTTTCTCTACTGGATCCATATATGTAACTTTTATTACAGGAATGAATTCCATTATTGGTCATCCGAACATTACTTCAATTATATTAATTGGAGCAAGTTTATTATTAAGTTTTTTACTATGGTTTTTTCTAGGAAATATGTATCAGGTAATTTCTAGAAGAATTTTTTTAGAGGGAAGAGTCTATCAAAAAGTACCAATGCAACGCTTCTTATTTTTACTACGCATTAAAAGATGGAATAAAACAGCGTGGACAATGTTTGTTACCTCTGCTTTTTATAGTTTATGGTGTCTAACAATTGTTGGTATTGTAGTGAAAAGGTATTCTTATATATTAGTACCATATATTGTAGCAGAAAACCCAAACATAAAGACTTTAGATGCTATTAATCTTTCTAGAAGAATGATGCATGGTCACAAATGGGAATGTTTTAAATTAGAATTGTCTTATATAGGATGGATGATATTAGGAATACTAACATTAGGAGTATCAGAAATCCTATATTCTAATCCTTATAAAGTTGCTACAATGACAGAATATTTTGCAACCTTAAGAAGTTTAGCAAAAACAGAAAAAATTCCAGGAATTGAAAAATTAAACGACACTTATTTATATGAAAAAGCAACCAAGGAACAACTAGAAGAAGAGTATAAAGACGTTATGGAAGTTTTAAAAAAATCCCAAGAAAAGGTAAAAAACCCACAGGGAATAAAAAAAGTATTGGCAGAATTCTTTGGAATATCATTATCAGATACCAAAGAGCGAGAAAAAATAGAACAAGAAGAAAGAAAAGCTCAAAGATTAGAAATATTCAAAAATGTTATTCATGGAAAAGAATATCCAATGCGTTTATTTACCATCCCAGAAAAACACCAAAGACAGAAATTAGATACTATTAACTATATGCGAAGATATTCGATATGGTCTTTGATTACTATGTTCTTTATCTTTGCAGTGATTGGTTGGTGCTGGGAAGTAATGTTACATATTATTGTTGACGGTGAATTTGTAAAAAGGGGAGTATTACATGGTCCATGGCTTCCAATTTATGGTTATGGTGGAGTACTAATATTAATTCTATTAAATAAATTTCGCTCAAAACCATTGGTACAATTTATTACTATTATAATACTATGTGGAACCATAGAATATTTTACATCCGTATATTTAGAATACGTTTATAATGGCCAAAAATGGTGGGATTATAGTGGATATTTCTTAAATCTACATGGAAGAATATGTGCAGAAGGTCTATTAGTGTTCGGTTTAGGAGGAATCGCAGACGTTTATATTATTGCACCTCTATTAGATAACTTTATCCAAAAAATTAGTCATAAAAAATTAATCACAATATGTTGTATTTTATTATCATTATTCATATTAGATAATATTTATTCAAGAAAATCTCCAAATACAGGACAAGGAATCACAAATTATCAAATAATAATATTAAAAGAATATGAAAAGACATAAAAAGGAAGGAAAAAAACATGATAGCAATTTTCTTATCACCAATTTATATCCTAATTAACTTCTATATCGCTAGATGGCTCTTAAGTTGGATGCAAGCATGTAATAAGCATTTTAACAAAAGAAGAATAAGAGTATTAGTAATAACAATCTATACTTTTTTTGCCAGTGCCTTAGTAATTGGCTTTTTATTACCGCCATCCCCATTAGAAAGAGTAATGAAATTAATTGGAAATTATTGGTTAGGGGTACTACTTTATATTATTTTAACTGTCTTGATTGCCGATGCGATTCGATTAGTGTTAAAAAGACAAAAAAAAATACCCCAAGAATATATTAAAGCAAAAAGAACTTTTGTAATTGCAGGAACAATCTGTATTATAATCATTTCAAGTGTAAGTATTTATGGAGCGATTAATGCCAGAATAATTCGTACCACCAAATATGAAGTGACAATTAATAAAAAAGTAGAAAAAATGAAAAATTTAAAAATAGCTTTAGTAGCAGATTTACACATGGGATATAATATTGGTACTCCTCACATTAAAAATATGGTACAAAAAATTAACAAGCAAAACCCAGACTTAGTAGTGATTGCAGGGGATATTTTTGACAATGAATATGAAGCCTTAGATAATCCAAAAAAAATTGTAAAAGCTTTAAAAAGTATAAAAAGTAAGTATGGGGTTTATGCCACTTATGGAAATCATGATATAAAAGAAAAAATATTAGCGGGTTTTACTTTTAGTAAAAAAGGAGAGAAAAAAGAAAGTGATATTAGAATGGATCAATTATTAGAAGATGCCAATATAACACTTTTAAGAGATGAAGGCGTATTAATTGAGGATAGGTTTTATTTATATGGTAGACCAGATTATCGAAGACCAGGAAGAGGAATAACCATTAGAAAAACCCCGGAAGAAATTACCAAAGACTTAGATAAAAGTAAACCAATTATAGTAGCAGATCATGAACCAAATGAACTAGAAGAACTTGCTGACGCTGGAGTTGATATGGATTTGTGCGGACACACGCATGATGGTCAAATGTTTCCAGGAGATATTACGACATCACTAATGTGGGAAAATTCGTATGGATATATGAAAAAAGATAATATGCATAATATTGTCACGAGTGGAGTGGGGTTGTTTGGACCTAACATGCGTGTAGGTACGAAAGCAGAAGTAGTAATTGTTGATGTAAATTTTAAATAGAAGACCTTCTTCTATTTTTTTATATATTAGGAATTTGCTTTTCGAAAATACAAATTTGAAAATTTAATAGAAAACAGTTGACTAGCGAACAAATGTATTATATATTTAAATCATCAGGGGGATTGTTATGTATAAATCTTATCGTTTTCGTATGTATCCTACAACTAGTCAAATAGAATTAATTCATAAGACATTTGGTTGTACTAGATTAGTATATAATTATTATCTAGAAAAGAAAAAAGAAGCCAATTTAGCTTGTTTTGATATGATAAAAGATTTAAAAAACTTACAAGCAGAATATCCATATTTAAAAGAAGTAGATTCTTGTAGTTTAAGATGTAGTTTATTTAATTTAGATGATGCATTTAAAAGATATTATAAAAAACAAGGTAGTTATCCTAAATTTAAAAGCAAATATAATTCTAGAAGATGTTATAGAACTAATTGTATAAGTAGTAGTTACAAAGATAAAACATATCAAAGTATAGAAGTAAATTTAAAAAAAGACATAATAAAACTTCCTAAGTTAAAAGAAGTAAAAATAAGAGGATATAGAGATTTAGAATATTTACCAGGAAGAATTATAAATGCAACTGTAGAACAAGCTTCTACTGGTAAATATTATGTAAGTGTAGTAGCAGAAGAAAACGATATATATACAAAACTAACTCCAAGAAAAATAATAGGAATAGATCTAGGTATTAAAGATATTATAATTACAAGCGATAATGAAAAGATAGGAAATCCTAGATTAATAGAAAAATATGAAAAAAGAATAAAAAGATGTCAAAGAGAGTTATCAAGAAGAATAAAAAGAAGTAATAATTATTATAAAACCAAAAGAAGACTTGCGATATTGTATCAAAAATTAAAGAATGCAAGAAAATATCTTATCCATCAAATAACTAAAAAGCTAGTAATAGAAAATGATATCATAGTAACAGAAAACTTAAACATAAAGGGAATGATAGAAGAAAAGAAAATATCTAAATACTTAACAAATGTAAGTCTAGGAGAAATATGTAGGGTATTAGAATATAAATCTAATAAGTATGGAAAGAAATATATTCAAATAGATAGTTATTATCCAAGTAGTCAGATATGTAGTAAATGTGGATATAAGAATAAGGAAGTAAAAAAGTTAAGTGTAAGAAGTTGGGTATGTCCAAAATGTGGAAGTAATCATGATAGAGATTATAATGCTAGTTATAATATATTATTTGAAGGATTAAAGAAATATATAAAACAATACATATAAGAAAGGTAAGAACAAAACTACGGTAGCGACTATCGGAAGTTAAGCCTGTGGAGAAGTAGGGTTACCTAGTCTGAGAAGCAGGAAACTTGGGAGGTGACGACCAAGGCGAATTAAGTTTACTTAATTCTTTTGTTCTGAAAAGATGTATATTATTCAAAAATAAATAACAAGATAAAAAGGAAAGATAAAAAATAGAACGAAAAAAAGAAGAAAAAGCACTTGACTTAAAGCAACCTTAAAGTAGTAAACTAAAGAAAAGGAGGAAGAAAAATGGAAAAAGCAAAAGTTTATTTTATCAAAGAAATAACCCCGGAAAATATTATTAAAGCATATGAGATGGTAGGTAAAAAATTAACCGGAAATGTTGCAGTTAAAATGCATTCAGGAGAAAAAGGCAATAAAAATTATTTAAAACCAGAATTTGTAAAAGATATGATTAATTATGTAAATGGTACCGTAGTAGAATGTAATACAGCATATCCAGGAGCTAGAAATTCCACAGAAAAACACCGAGAGCTAATCAAAGAACACGAATGGGAAAAGTATTTTCCTTTTGATTTACTAGATGCCGAAGGACCAGATATGAAATTAGATATCCCTAATGGTAAAGTTTTAAAGGAAAATTATGTAGGAAAAAATCTAGTAAATTATGACTCGTTATTGGTTTTATCCCATTTTAAAGGGCATGCCATGGGAGGATATGGCGGAGCCTTAAAACAATTATCCATCGGCTGTGCCTCTTCGGCAGGAAAAACACTAATACATACCGCAGGTAAAGTAAGTGATCAAAATGAAATGTTTAACAATTTACCAGAACAAGATAAATTCCTAGAATCAATGGCAGATGCCGCTTCTAGTGTAGTAAACTATTTTAAAGGCAATGCAGTTTATATCAATATTATGAAAAATATCTCTATCGATTGTGACTGTGATGGAAATGCCTCTGCACCTTGTATGAAAGATATTGGAATCCTTGCCAGTCTAGATCCTATTGCGATAGATCAAGCCTGCTTAGACTTAGTATACAATTCCAAAGATCCAGGAAAAGAAAAATTAATCAACCGTATAGAATCTCTTCACGGAGTTCATACCATAGAAGCATCAGAAGAATTAGGGTTCGGAACAAGAGAATATGAATTGATTAATGTACAAGAAGGAGAATAAACTCCTTTTTCTTTTGTCAAAACATTATCTATGATATATAATAAAAATAGAAAGTAGGTATGACATATGAATAATCCGATAGAGGTAACTATCTCCTTAATAATAATAGGAATAATTGTAGTAATAACATTTTTAAGAGAAAAAGATAATAGGAATAATTTAGGAAAAAAGATAAATGAAGATTCGTTTCAAAGATATGCAAAATTCTACGGAAACACCATTCCTAAAGATGCTAATTTTATAAACCAAATAAAAGTAATTTACTATTCTATTATAAAAGATGGAGAAACAGACATAAAAAAAATAGCAGAAAAAGCTGGTTGTACCTATACAGATTGTATCTTAAAAATAAGATATTTAAAAAACAAAAATAAATTAGCAGAAGAATACTATATTGATGAAGTAAATGGAATTATCAATAGATGTAGTAAAGAAGATCAGGCTTTGTTAAATAAATATAAACTTTATATTTATAATAATCATTTTCAAATTGATGAAATCGCAGCCAAATTACCAGAAGGAAGGTCAGAAAATCAAGAGGCATTACAAGAAAAAATATTTCAAGATTTATGTTATTTAGATGATAAAGACTTAATCAATGGTATTATTTTAAATAGAGTAGATAAAACAATTACTTATTATTCCATCGAAAAACAAAAACAAAAAAAAGATAAAATTACAATAAACTGTCCAAATTGTGGAGCTATAAACGAATTAAATAAAGGAAGCAAAATAAAGTGTGAGTATTGTGGAAGTATTATAGAGGATGAACTAGAAATAAAAGACATCACGTAATAAAAACCATAGAAATATAGTAAAAAAATAGTAAAGAATAACAAAGAGGTTAACAAAACCTCTTTTTATTTAGCAATAAATTATAAAATATCACTCTTTTCTTTTACAAATAAACTAACATAATTTCTCCTTTTTCATATAATACGGTAGTAGAAAGGAGAAATATGAAAAAGAAAATTATTATTTTTATTGTAGCTGGTATTCTATTATTTTTACTAGTTACATTAGTATTATTTGATTTTAATAAAGGAAAAAAGGAGAATACCGATTTAACAGAAATTACTTTAGCAGAAGTGACGCATTCTATTTTTTATGCACCTCAATACGTAGCGATAGAAAAAGGATATTTTAAAGAAGTTGGAATTGATATTGAATTAATTTTAACAAGTGGTGCTGATAAAGTAACTGCTGCTGTATTATCTGGAGATGCGGATATTGGTTTTTGTGGAAGTGAAGGGACTATTTATGTATATAATGGAGGAGAGAAAGATTATTTAAAAACATTTGCCCAATTAACACAAAAAGATGGTTCATTTTTAGTATCCCGTGAAAAAATAGAAGATTTTTCATTAGAAGATTTAGAGGGAAAAACAGTACTAGGTGGTCGAGCTGGAGGTATGCCAGAAATGACACTGGAATATGCTCTAAAACAAAATGGAATGGATCCAGAAAAAGAAGTGAAAATCGATACCTCTATTGATTTTGCTGCCATGGGAGGAGCATTCATTGGAGGCCAAGGAGATTTTGTAACCTTATTTGAACCCAACGCTTTAGAAATCGAAAAAGAAGGATATGGTTACGTAGTTGCAAGCGTTGGTGAACTTGGAGGAGTGGTTCCATACACTTCATATTCTGCAAGGATTAGTTTTATTGAAGAAAACAAAGAATTAATCGAAAACTTTACTAAGGCAATTCAAAAAGGAATAGATTATGTACATTCTCATACCGATGAAGAAGTAGCAAAAGCGATAGTAAATCAATTTCCAGATACTTCCATAGAAGATATTGCCAAAGTAGTAAAAAGATACCGTGATATTGATGCATGGCCAAAAACAACGGAGTTTTCAGAAGATTCATTCAATCATTTACAAGATATTATGATAGATTATGGAGCAATCGAAGAAAAAGTTCCATACAACAAATTGATGTATCGTGGATAAAGTTTTAACGATTACAGACTTAGAAAAATCATTCCATACAAGAGATGGAGAAATCAAAGCTCTAGAATCCGTATCGTTTGATGTATATGAAAAGGAATTCATTTCTATTGTAGGACCTAGCGGTTGTGGAAAGTCAACAATACTTTCCATTCTCGCTGGTTTAGAAGAAAAGTCAAATGGAAAGATAGATTTTTCAAAAAATTATACCATTGGTTATATGTTGCAAAATGACTCATTATTTGAATGGAGAACAGTATTAGAAAATTGCTTGTTAGGGTTAGAAGTGAATAAAAAACTAACCCAAGAAAACAAAGAATATGTCATACAGTTATTAAAGACTTACGGATTAGAAGAATTTATGTATGAATATCCAGCAAGATTATCTGGTGGTATGAGGCAAAGAGTGGCCTTGATTCGAACACTAGCAACCAAACCGGATATATTATTATTAGACGAAGCTATGTCCGCCTTAGATTATCAATCAAGGTTAGCAATCAGTGATGATATTTTTAAAATTATAAAAAAAGAAGGAAAAACAGCTATTATGGTAACTCACGATATTGCGGAGGCAATTAGTATGTCCGATAGAATTGTCGTCTTATCCAAGCGTCCAGCCATAGTAAAAAAAATATATAATATCGAACTAAGTAATAAATCAACTCCAATCCATAACCGAAAATGTAAAGAATTTTCTGAGTATTATGATATGATTTGGAGGGATTTAGATGTCCACATATAGTGAAGAACATTTAAAATATATAAAAAGACAAAAGAAAGAAAAAAGACTTGTCTGCTTTTTTCGCTTGTTAATAATTATAGTCTTTTTACTAGCCTGGGAATTATTATCTAGACTAGAGTTAATCAATACCTTTTTATCGTCTTCTCCAACCGAAGTAATACAAACAACAATACAATTAGTAAAAGATAATACTTTATTTACTCATATCGGAGTAACCATCTATGAAGTAATCATTAGTTTTCTTATCGCAACCATCATAGGTTTTGTAGTAGCAACTATTCTTTGGAATAATAAAGTAATTGCTAAAGTAATTGACCCATATTTAACGATAGTAAACTCTCTACCAAAAGTAGCTTTAGGTCCATTAATTATTATCTGGGTAGGAGCAAGTATGAATTCTATTATTTTTATGGCTTTACTAATTAGTACTTTTGTAACCATTATAACTATATATCAAGGTTTTTCTGCCACCAACCAAAGTTATATAACATTATTAAAATCCTTTGGAGCAAACAAACGCCAAATATTTATAAAAGCCATCGTTCCTAGCAATGTTCCCATATTAATTAGTGCTTTAAAAATTAATATATCTATGAGTTTAATAGGAGTAATCATGGGAGAGTTATTAGTATCCAAAAGTGGTCTTGGATATTTAATAATGTATGGCTCACAAGTCTTTAATATTAACTTAGTAATCACAGGAGTAGTAATACTTGGAGTGATTTCATATATAATGTATTTTATTATTGATTGTTTAGAATCTTTCACCAAGAAAAAAAGAGGTTTTTAAAGAAAAACTACTGAGAAATCAGTAGTTTTAAAATTGACTTTTTATAATATTTATAATATACTTTCTAATTGAAATGTTAGATAAGGAATTGGGGTGTAGTAAATGAAATTTAATACAGATAAAAAGAAAGTAATGCTAGGTATAGGTTTTTTATTAATAAGTCTACTATTTTTAAGTTTAGGGTTTAAATTCTATATAGTAGATGGAGGATTAAAGCATTTCTATTTCATAGTATCGATATTATTAAGTTTTCTAATATCAATAATTATTGCTACAAAAATAACAATAAAAGATAAAAAAATAAATAAGTGGTATTTAATAGCAACAATCATAATGACGGTAGTAACAGCCTATATTTCTTTAGAATTATTAAATAGGCAATCTCTAATGCATTTTAGCATAAAAAGAATATTGATAAATTTAGGACTAATAATAATTCCAGGAATATTAACATTCATTTACTCAAATAATACCAAGAAATCTCTTCTTGTAAGTCTTCTTTTCCCTTATATAATAGGGGGTATAAATTATATATCAGTCTTACAAACCAACACACCATTCGTATTATTTAGAATACTATCCATTATGCCAACCGGTGGTATCGTAAATGCCGTGTTCTCCTATCAACTTATTTTAGCAACACAGATTACATTTTTAACACTATTACTATTAAGAAATATAAAATACGAACTAAAACCAATAGATTTAAAAAAGATAACAAAAATAATAGAGTATCATCCAACAAAGAAAAGTATAATTATTGGAACCATTTTTTTAATCTTAGGAATAGGTTACTTATTAATAGATATAAATAGTTTTATTGGTACAAATGCAAGTAATTATGGTACGTTTTATTCTATATATTATTTCCTAGCTCTATTACTAGTAATGATTATTTCTATAATTATTATATTTAAAGTAAAACCAAAAGGAAAATTACAAAAATTTTACCCTGCCATAATAACAGTTTTAGGAATCATAATGTCCTTTGTTATTCTAGAATTTTTAAATAGAAATTCTTTAGGATCAATGATTTCGATAGAGTGGAAAAGACTATTACTAAATGGTCTAATTATTACAGCAATATATATATTAGTTTATGCATTAACTAATAGAATAAAATTAACAATGTTTATCAATGGTATTTTTCTCTATATTTTAGGATTAATTCAATATACGGTAGTTTGTTTTAGAGAAACACCATTTGTACCAATCGATATTTTATCAGCCAAAACAGGACTTGCTGTAGCTGGTGGATATGAGTTTTCAGTGGACATGTACCTAATAATTTCTACCTTACTATTTATTTTATTAATGATATTAATAAGTAAAATAAAAACAAAACCTCATAAATCTATAATAAATAAACTAATAAGAGTAGGCTTACTAATCTATGTAATTGCATTAATTACATTTATTTGTACCGTAGATATAAAAGCAACTTTTGAATTACGAAACGACTTATGGTCACAAACAGAAGAATATCAACAAAACGGTTTTTTAGCAAGTTTTGTAAAAAGAATGACAGCCTTAATCCCGAAAGAACCAGAAGGATATTCTAGACAAAAGTTAACCAAACAAGTAAAAAATATGAAAAAAAATAATAAACCAACAGAAAAGAAAGATACACCTAATGTAGTGGTAATCATGAATGAAGCTTTTAGTGATTTGGCGGTAAATGGCGAGTTTGAAACAACAGAAGATTATATGCCATATTATCGAAGTTTAACAGAAGATACAATTAAGGGGAATGCCTACGTATCTGTGTTTGGAGGAACAACAGCAAATTCAGAATGGGAGTTTTTAACAAACAATTCAATGTTCTTTTTAGAAGCAGGCGAAGTCCCTTATCAACAATACATTCATTCTAACACTTACTCAATTGTTTCTTTATTTAATGAATTAGGCTATAGTACAAAAGCATTACATCCATACTATAAAAATGGTTATAGAAGAGAGTATGTATATCCGTTCCTAGGCTTTGATACTTTTGATTCCATGGAAAATTTACCTAAAGTAAAAACTCCAGAAGGAAGAGGATATGCTAGTGATAAATATACCTATGACCAAATCATTAAACAGTTTAAAAAGAAGAAAAAGAATGAAAAAATATTTAGTTACACAGTTACTATGCAAAATCATGGAGGATATCAAGATAAAAACTATAAACCTAGTGTAAAATTAACGGATTTTGATGACCCAGGAGCAAATGAATATCTTTCCCTAATTAAAGAATCAGACGAAGCATTAGAATATATAATTGATTATTTTAGTGATTATGAAGAAGATACCATTCTATTAGTCTATGGAGATCATCAACCTTCCAATGCCGATTTAACAGATGAATTTGTAAATCGTGATACAATAAATCAAGAAACTTACGATATCACAAAATACATAACTCCTTTTCTTATCTGGGCAAACTATGATATAGAGGAAGAAGAAATTGAAGCAATCAGCTTAAACTATTTGTCAGTTTTACTACTAGATGAAGCTGGAATACCAACAACACCATATATGGATTATTTAAGAGAATTAAGAAAAGAGATTCCAGTAATGAATGTAAATGGTTATATGGATTCTAATTACAAATTTCATAATAAAACAGAACTAGGTAAATACAAAAAGAAAATAAAACAATATGAATATATGCAATACAATAATATTTTTGATAATAACAAAGTAACAGAACTATTTAGTTTCAGTAAATAACAACTTCTATTATAAGACTTTTATAATAGAAGTTTTATTAT
>CALVRR010000027.1 GCA_944358705.1 uncultured Bacilli bacterium | reverse complement strand
CAGCTGGGAGAGCGCCACGTTTGCACCGTGGAGGTCAGCGGTTCGATCCCGCTATGCTCCACCATATTGATTATTACCGTTATTTATCAACGGTTTTTATTTTGTAAAAAAAACACTTCTTTGTGAAGTGTTTTTATCTGCAACAATTTCCTCCGTTGTTACAGCAATTGTTATTTCCTCCCCAGATGAAGAAAATAATTATAATAACGATGATGATTGCCCAGATCCATCCTGAACCAAAACCATCATTATTTCCATAATTGTATGGATAAGGATACATTCCGTACATATTACTTCATTCCTTTCATTATAATATAATCAAAATTGTGATAAATATATATAGCAAATGCCTATATTTTTAAATATTTTAAACTTTTCTAGGTTATGATAAAATGTTTTTATTAAGTGGGTGGTAATATGAAAAAATTGGAAGAGTTGGATTTATCGAAGAAGAAATATATAATTTTTGATATGGATGGTACTTTAATTGATTCGATTGGTATTTGGAATGAGGCGGATTATAAAATAATTCATCAGTTTGCTCAACTTTCTGTGGATTTGGATGAGATACAGAAAGACCGAGATTTTTTCTTAGAACACAATTCTAGTACGGATATTTATGTTGCTTATTGTGATTATTTGATTCAAAAATATCATATGGATATTTCTAAAGAAGAGTTAATTAATAAAAGATGGGCTAGTGTTGATTTTATTTTAAGAAATGAATTGTCTTATAAAGATGGAGTTCGTGAGTTGTTGCGTGAATTGAAATCTAGAGGATTTATCTTAGTTTTAGCAACTGCTACTACGCAAAGACAAATTGATATTTATGCGGAAGGTAATTCTAAAATGGCAAGTGCTGTTTCCTTTTATGATACTTTTGACTTTGTTGTTCGTAAGGAAGATGTTCAGCATAAAAAACCGAATCCTGAGGTTTATTTGAAAGTTTTAAATCATTATCAGGCAAATCCTTTGGAATGTTTAGTTTTTGAAGATTCTTTGCATGGTATTATGGCTGCGAAAGCTGCCAAGATAGAAACGGTTAATGTATATGATAAATATTCTAATAGGGAGAGAAATAAAATTAATTTATTGACAGATTATCGAATTGATTCTTTTTATGAATTTATGAATATGAAATTAGGAGGAAATTATGAATATACGAAAAGGAAATGATGATGACTTTGAGGCACTTTTAGATTTACATCTTCAACTTGAGGATTCAGAGGTTATTTTTGATTCTAATTTAAAACCTCATGCTTTTGCTACAGAAGAAGGAAGAGAAAAAATAAGAAAAGGAATTCAAGAGGAAGATTTTATTTTGTTAGTATGTGAGAATGAATTTGGTAAAGTTGTTGGATTTGTTGATGGTGAAATTATTGATTCTTCCTTAGTATATTATGAAAAGATAGCTTCTCTTAATCATATTTGTGTTGATAGAAATTATCGTAGAAGAGGAATTGCGGATATGTTATATTCTGCTTTTGTAGAAGAAGTATTAAAACAAGAGGCTAAATATATTAGAGTATTGGCTTTTCCGCAAAATAAACCAGCTATTTCTTTTTATCAAAAGCATCACTTATTAGAGTATTCGGTTTATTATCAAAAGAAAATTCAGTAATTTTAGAAAAATTAAAAGAATGATATAATTGTTGTATTGGAGTGTTAATAATTATGGAAAAGACAAATGTAATGCGAATTTTAGATCAAAAAAAAATAAACTATAATAGTTATTATTATGGGGATACGGATGCTGTTTCTGGTATTGAAGTGGCGAAGGTTTTAAAACAAGATGATAATCAAGTTTTTAAAACCCTAGTTACGGTTTCTGTTTCTAAGAAGTATTATGTGTTTATGGTTCCTGTTGCTTGTGAGCTAAATTTGAAAAAAGCGGCAAAAAGTGTAGGAGAAAAGTCGATTTCTATGATTCCTCTTAAAGATTTGTTACCACTTACTGGGTATGTCCACGGAGGATGTTCTCCGATTGGAATGAAAAAGAATTTTCCTGTTATTATTCATCAAAGTGCGAAAAATTTTTCTAGTATTATTTTTAGTGCTGGTAAGATTGGGTATCAAGTAGATGTTTCTGTTTCTGATTTGGCTTCTTTGTTATCTTGTCAGTTTTCGGATATTGTGGAAGGTGGAGAAATATGACAATAGAAGAATATCAGAATTTACAAATAGAACAACTATTTTTACGGTTGTCTAAATCTAAATTTCGTAGTCGGTTTCATCTTAGTGAAAAAGATAAAAAATATGTGGAAGAAAAAGGAATGAATGTTATTTCAAGTCATGCTTATGATTTTATTTCTAAGAGGTTAGCTCCTAAGGATATTTTAAACGATGGAAAGCAAACTCCGATGCGAGGACATCCAGTTTTTGTTGCTCAACACGCCACGGCTACTTGTTGTCGTGGGTGCCTTTCTAAGTGGCATCATATTGCTTGTGGAAAAGAATTAACGAACGAACAGATAGATTATATTGTTTTCATTATTTTGAAGTGGATAGAAAATGAGGTGAAGGTATGACATTAGAAGATGAATTTAAATATTTGGTTGGTGGATATTACGGGGTTATGGAAATGGATGAATACGATTTAAAGGTTTATGTATTAAAAGATATAGAAAATTATATTCGTGCATTTTTAGAAGAAAATCCAATTTCAAATTTTGATTATAAAAAAGAAGCAGAAACTATTAAAGATACTATGGTACTTAGAACAAAATTACAAGATAGTTTACTTGTGTTATATAAGATTAATGCTTCTATGGATTTGGTATTTATGATAAAGACTAGATTAAAAGAATTGGATAATGATAAAAATGTATCTTGAAGTGGAGGTACTTTTTCCGATTTATTGATAGATACTTGGTTGATTATCTTAATCGATTATTTTTATATTTTAGTTAACATTTAGAAAGTATTAAATGAAGTATCACGTTATACTTATATTCATGAGAGTGAGGAGTCTATGAAATATCAAAAAGTTATTCAAAAACCTTATTGTTGTGTTGGTGCCTGTTTGGAAATGATTTTAAATAGGAATCATATTGCTAATGACGGTCAGGTTGTGATTGCATGCCAGTTGGGATTAACTGTTCCTGAAGAGTATAGAGATGAGTATCCTAATGCTAATATTGGCGAAAAACCAGATGCTGGTTATGGAACGCAAATTCAAAAAAGAAAATTTTCAATTAATAATTTTTTTAAAATTAATAATATAGATTTAAAAGAAAAATACTATTTTATAACAGATGTGACTGTGGCTAAAAAATTTCTTTTAGATAATAATAAATATGACATAATGATTTGTTGTCATTGTGCAACTCTATATGACAATCTTTATGAGGACTGGGGACATATGGTTTTATTTGAAAATATTTATAATAATAATGTTACTATTTTAGATCCTTCAGATAACAAATGCTATGAAAATATTTCTTTAGAAAGACTTTTAAAGTCTATAATAGAACATGGGCAAAGTAATGGTGCTGGTTTCTATTTAATCAAATAATTATAAATTACGGTGTATAAATATATAGTATTAAATATTGTTATTAAATTTGAAAAAAACATAAAATCTATTGATTCATAAAGAAAAATTAAAAACGAGATATTGATTGATAGACAAACAAAAAAATTAATTCCTGAGCTAAGACTAAGTGTAGGGTATTTTTATGTAATAGGAAAAGAAGCAAGCATCATAGAATTTAATTCTTAAGTTTTAGATTATTATAATAATCAAATAGAAATTAATTAATTAATGTCTATAAATAAGAGATAAAATAGTATTTGTCTTTTTTTTCTTTTCATTGTATAATAAGCATAAATTTTAGGGGGAATTGTGATGGAATTCTTAGTATTTATTAGTTATGTATTTTTTGCATTTTTATTATTTTTATTTCTTAATTTTGTTGTAAAAAAGTTTTCTTTAACGAAAGTGGAGTATGTTTTATTTACAAATATTTTTTTAGTATTTTTGGCTGGTTTTGCTAGTTATTTCCATTTTACTATTTTTTGTGATGATATCTTTATTATTGTTGTTTTTGAATTCTTAATTCGGATGCTTTATACTACTTATTTATTGGATAAAGACTTTTTTGATAGAGAAGAAGGGACATTATCTTTATATCTTGTTAATGTTGTTACAGCTTATTTATTGAATCAGTTTATTATTCGACAAGTGGATATGATGTTTTTAAGTCCGGAACAGTTAAAATTTTTATTATGGGTATTTATTATTTTATTTTTTTATCATTTTTTTCACAAAAAAGAAAATCTTTCTATTGCTAAAAATGTTTCTTCTATAAAGACGAATATTGGAAATCGAAGACAGTATATTATTTTGCAATACTCTAAAATGAAGCAAAAATACGGAAAAGATATTCGGGTAAAAGGAGATTTACGTTTTTTAGTTTATGCTTTGATGATTTATGAAAATAATAGGCGTCCTGGTTTCTTTCGGAGAATTGATTATTTACGTTATCAGTATGATCATATTCCTAGAAAGCAAGGAATTATGCAAGTAGATACGAAGAAAATAATTAGTGATGTTGAAAGTATTGAAATGGTAGAAAAAAAGTTAGAAAAGTTACAAGATAAGAAGAAAACTAAGAAGAATGTGGTGGAAGTTTTCGATTTATTAAAAAGTTATGGAAAAAAGAAGGAAGAGATTGAACAGATTGATGCTATTTATCAGGTGTTAAAAGAGTTTTCGGAATTATAAAAGATAGGTTTCTATCTTTTTCTTTATAATAGAAGAGATGTGATGATTTTGAAATTTGTTATTAGTAGAAATGGACCCCGGGTATTATTTCCGTGGAATTATATTGGTAGGGGAACAGAAGGAAAAGTTTATCGAAAAGGGGAATTTGCTTATAAATATTATCATAAATCCTCTTATTGTAGTCGTTTGACGTTGGAAGATACTGAGATTTTAGAAACTATTACAACAAATCGTATTTTGCTTCCTAGAGATACTTTATATACCTATCTTGGTGAGTTTCGAGGGTACACAACACAGTATATTAAAAATTTGGGTTTATTTCATTATATGGAGCTTCCTACAGCGTTAATACTTCAAGACTTTCATTTGCTTACTTGTGATTGTGAGGTGCTTGGAAGAAAAAATTTTCTTGTCTATGATTTCATGCCAAGAGATGAGCGAATTAGAAATTATTCTTTTAATCAAGGATTATATTTTGTTGATCCAGGAAAATATCATATAGATTTTAGTTTATCTGAAGAAGAAGCTATTTTGGAAAATAAAAAAAGTATTGAGAGATTTTTGTATTATAGAGTGATTAGTAAGTATGTGAATGAGAAATTTGGTCATGGCTTATACGATTACGATAGATTAAGACAATTTAAGGATATTATGGAAGAGCATCCTGGGTTATTAATGAATTATATTTGTTCGGATATTAAAGAGGATAATTTAAAAGAATATGTGAAAAGAAAAGTTTTGTAAGCTTGTTTTTTTTTCATATTTATAGTAAAATTTAAGAAGTTTTGAGGTGATAAAATGATACAAGTAAATAATGTTAGTTTAAAGTTTGGAAAAAGAGTTTTATTTGAAGATGTTAATATTAAATTTACTAGTGGAAATTGCTACGGATTAATTGGAGCGAATGGTTCTGGAAAGAGTACCTTTTTAAAAGTTTTATCTGGTGAGGTTGAAACTACTACTGGTGAAGTTGTTGTTTCTAAGGGTGAGAGAATTTCTTTTTTAAGACAGGATCATTATCAATATGAAGATGATACTGTTTTAGATGTTGTTATTATGGGAAATGAAAAGTTATATAGTATTATGTCAGAAAAAAATAAGATGTATATGCAAACAGAGTTTAGTGAAGAAGATGGTATGAAGCTTGCGAATTTGGAAGCGGAGTTTATGGAACTTGATGGATGGAATGCGGAAAGTGACGCTGCAACCTTATTAAATAGTTTAGGTGTTGCTATGGAGTATCATTCTATGAAGATGAAAGATATCCCAGTTAAGTTAAGAGTTAAAGTATTACTTGCTCAAGCTTTGTTTGGAGAACCTGATATTTTACTTTTGGATGAACCTACGAACAGTTTGGATATTGAAGCAATTAAATGGTTGGAAGAGTTTTTAATTAATTTTAATAATACGGTTATTATTGTTTCTCATGATCGTCACTTTTTAAATAAAGTATGTACTCATATTGCGGATATTGATTATGGTAAGATTAAACTTTATGTTGGTAACTATGATTTCTGGTATGAATCAAGTGAACTTTTACAAAAACAAATGAAAGAGTCTAATAAGAAGAAAGAAGAAAAAATAAAAGAATTGCAAGCTTTTATTGCTAGATTTAGTGCGAATGCATCCAAATCAAAACAAGCAACTTCTCGTAAGAAATTACTTGATAAGATTCAATTAGATGAAATTGTTCCTTCTTCTCGTAAGTATCCATATATTGATTTTAAGATAGAAAAAGAAGCTGGAAAAGAAATTTTAAAAGTGGAAAATTTAACTAAGGTTATTGATGGAAAAACTATTTTAGATCATGTATCTTTTACGGTTTTAAAAGGGGATAAAATTACTATATTAGCTCAGGATGACTTTGTTAAAACAACTTTATTTAATATTTTATCTGGAAAAGAAGAATATGATGAAGGTACTATAGAATGGGGTAAGACTATTAACTATGGTTATTTACCACAGGACAATACGGAATATTTTGATACAGATAAAAATATTATGGAGTGGATTGGTCAGTATTATGATATTAAAGATGAAACTGTTCTTCGTGGCTTTTTAGGTAGAATGTTATTCTCTGGAGAAGATGTATTTAAAAAGGTATCAGTTTTATCTGGTGGAGAGAAAGCTCGTTGTATGTTATCTAAAATGATGTTGGAAGAACCTAATTTCTTAATTTTAGATGAGCCAACCAACCATTTAGATTTGGAAAGTATTACTTCTTTAAATAAAGGTATGACTAATTTTAAAGGTGAAATTTTATTTACTTCTCGTGACTATGAATTAAATAGTACTGTTGCTAATAGAGTTATTGAAATCTTAGAAGACGGTAAGATTATTGATAGAGCTATTCCTTATGAAGAATATTTGGAGAGAAAATAATGATTGTTAAAAATATTGCTGTTAGTGATAGAAAATTTTTTACAGAATGGTTAGTTCGAGATTTGATACAACACCAAATTAGTTATGTTCAAATAGAAAATGAATTTCATTTTTTAGAGTATATTTTTCGCTTTTATGATATGAATGAAGATAAGGAACAAATTATAAAACTTAGTGGTATTGGAAACGTTTTTGACGAAATTACTGTTGTTCCTAGTCTATTTGAAATAGAAGAGAAAGATCCTTTTTTAGGAGTTACCGTTGCTGAAGGGAGAGGCGTTAGTGAATTTCCTGTAAAACAACATTCTAAGCCTAATATGAAAAAAATGATAAAAAGTCAGAATAGAATGATAAACCAGAGATTAAGGCAGACAAAAAGATAAGTTTTTTCTTATCTTTTTATTTTGTGACGATACTTTTTCCTTTTTCACAACGATTTCCCCAGGAGTCTAATAGTTCTTTATCTTTTTTGACACAAATAATTTCACAATTGTTCGGACATCCAGAACAGTTAATGCTAGTAGTTTTAAATTCTTCTTCAATAATGTCAAAAGTAAAGTTAATTTCTTTTTGTTGTTTGGATAGGATTGCCACTCCTAAGGCACCCATTAGATGACCATTTTCATCGGTAATAATTTTCTCATCTAATATTTTTTCGAAGGCTTTTACAACTCCTATATTTTTAGAAACTCCTCCTTGAAAAATGATAGGGGAGATGATTTGTTTTCCCTTACCTACATTATTTAAGTAATTTAAGGCTACGCTTTTGCAAAGACCGGCAACAATATCTTCTTTTTTATGTCCCATTTGTGCTTTATGTACTAAATCACTTTCTGCAAATACTGTGCATCTTGCAGCAATAGGAGTTGGATTATTACTTTTTAAAGCAATATTTCCGAATTCTTCTACCGGGATATCTAATCTTTTTGCTTGACTAGATAGGAAGGAGCCTGTTCCTGCAGCACATAAAGTATTCATGGCGTAGTCAATTACTATCTTGTCTTTTATGAGAATAATTTTAGAATCTTGTCCTCCGATTTCGATGATGGTTCTTATGTCTGGGTACTTTGATAGGGTTCCAATGGCATGTGCGGTGATTTCATTTTTGATAATATTTGCTCCTAAAATTGTTCCAATTAATTTTCTTGCGGAACCGGTGGTTCCAACTCCTACAATTTGATAATTGCTTGGCATTTCTTTTTGTAATACTTTTAGTACTTCTTTTACGGCTTTTAAAGGGTTCCCTTTTGTCCATAAATAGACGCTACTTAATAGGTTATTATTTTTATCAATAATTACTCCCTTGGTTGAGATAGAACCAATATCAATTCCTAGATATGCTTTTTGCATTTTGCGTCCTCCTTATATTAATTAAGTCTTCAAATGCTTCTAATCTTGTATTTATTCCTTCGGTAGAAGTTTCGGCATCGTATGAAAAGAAAATGATAGGCATTTCTTTTTCTTCACATATTTTTTGTATGATAGGAATGGCGGTTATTTCCGGAGTACAACCAAAGGGTTTGATGTGAATGATGCCATCGTAATTTTTTTTACTTAAATAAAGGGTTCTATATATGTTATCTAGACCATCTGCTCCTAATCTATATTTGCAATATTTTTTTACTTTTTTCTGCATTTTTCTTTTTTGCAGAGTTTTTTGCCATAATAAATAAGATAGATTTGTGAACCTTTTGATTTCTATTTGTTGTTTTGCTAGTTCTTGTTCTAAATCATAATTAGAAAATGGTTCCATGGAAGTGTATAATTCTCCAATAATTCCTATCTTTAAACAATTTTTTGGTTTATCTATTTTTATTTTTTTGAATTTTTTCTTATATTTTTTATATAAAGAGGTTAATTTAATTATGGAGTTTGTTTTCTTAAAATCTTTAAACATTTCTTTTTGTAGATTTTTATGAGTTCCTTTTTTTCTTTCAAAGCCAATATTTTTTCTAATTTGTTTATCTATTTCATCTATATAAAATATAAAAAGAATTGTATAAACTAGACTATGAAAAAATTTTCTTTTTGTTAGTTTTGGATTCATGTCTTTAAAAATTTTGTAGACTTCTTTGATGCGTAATTTATCTTTTTTTATTAATTTATAAAGTTTAAATTCGTATCCTAAATCTTTTAATATTGTTTCTGTTACTTCTGCATAGTAACGATATCGACAACCTCCACCAGCAGTAAATAAGATATTAGCTCCGTTTTCTAGACTTTCTATGAAATTTCCTAGGTTGTATTTAAAGGGAATACAAACTGTGTCTGGTGCATATTTTGTTCCTAATTCTAGTGTTTTTTTGGTGATTGGAGGGGCTATTCTCACTTCTTTTTCTGTTAATAAAGTTAATAATTTTGAAAAGGGATGATAATAATTTCCAAGATGAGGAAAACTAATAATTTTATTCACTTTTTTCCTCCTTTAAATTCATTAGTATATCTAGAAAACTTTCTAGTCGTGTGATTACTCCTGCTTCATTATTTAAATCTTCAAATAGTAGGGTGATGATTGGTATTTTTTTTATTTGATGAGTGATTTGTTCGTTCATTAGAGAATCTGGACCACAGGGAAAAGATGAAATTAAAATAATGCCATCTACTATATTTTCATAATATTTGGCACTCGCAACAATTTCCTTGTTATGAGTCCAGTGAATATCTGGAGCTATTTTTTGATATTCTTCTTGAATTAAATCCTGTTTTATTTTGTCACTATATAGAATTGTTATGTTGTTTTGTTTTAGAAAATCTTCTACACTTTTTCCAATCAAGTTATCATATAAGTTGTAAGGGTGACCAGCTAATAATATTTTTAATTGATTGTTGTTTTCTTTTATTTTCTTTTCTTGTTCTTCTTCTTGTTTTTTTCTTTTCATGTTTTTTATTTTTTCTGCGTATTTATAGGCATTATAGGTTTTAATATAGGAAAATCCTAGTTTTTCTCCTAGTCCTAAAAATCCTAGTACTTGATAATTTTTTGTAGATATATCTACATTGTAATTTAAGATATTGATATCAAATAAGTTATTTACCAGATCATATAAAGCGTTGAAATTTGTACATACTTGTTCGTGTTTTTCTAACGAGAATATTCTCGGTATTAAAATATAATCACATTTATCTTTTAATTCTACAATGTGTCCTAAATATATTTTTAATGCTAGACAGGCTTCTGAAGGGGCTATTTTCGTACCATTTTCTATAGTTTCTTTGTTTGTCTTGTTACTGATGATGATATTTATTTTTAACTTTTTAAAAAACTCAATCCATAAATCTTTATCATAGTAATATAGTAAGGCTCTTGGTATTCCTATTGTTTTTTTTATATTATCACTTCCTTATTCTACTTTATGATGGATAATAATAAATAATATATTTTTTTCTCGACAAATTATTTGATTTATGAAAATTTGTTGTAGAAACATTATAAATTTGATAAAGTATGTTATAATGGATATTGATGAATGGGAGGAGTATATAAAATGAATGATAAAAAGAAAAAAATAGTAATAGGAATTTTCATTGCCTTTGGTGTTCTTTTACTTTGTGCTTTATGTTATTTTGCATCTTCGGCTGTTAGTGCTAAGGATGGAGATTCTTATAATGAAAATACTAATACAGAGTCTACTGCTGGTAGTGCTCAAGATATGACTACTAGGGCACAAGAAGAAAGTGCTAATGTTCCAGAGGATGAACAAAAAGATTTTGAAGATATTGATGTAGATACTTATTTGGAGTTATATGATGGTGAAGAAGATGCGATAGTATTACTTTCTAGACCAACTTGTGGATATTGTCAAATTGCAGAACCAATTTTACATCATATCGCTTATCAATATGATCTTACAATTAATCATATTAATACTGATGAGATGAGTGAAGAAGATGGAACCAATTTAATTGAGTCTGATGATTATTTTAGTGAAGGTTTTGGAACTCCATTATTACTTGTAGTATCTAATGGTGAAATTGTAGATATGGTTAATGGATTAGTAGATACAGATAGTTATGTTTCTTTCTTTACTGCTAATGGATTTATAAAAGAATAAAGGAGTTTGTTATGAAAAGTGTTTATGAATTAGCTTTAGAGTTTAAAAGACGTCATCCATTTACGATTGGATGGAGAATTCAAAAAAATTCTTCTGTAGTAGAGAAGCATTTAAATCCTGATGAACATGTTTTATATGCTTTTGTTGCTCAAAAGAATAATAATCCGTTTAATATTTGGGGTACGGCGGTTATTGCTATTACAAGTAAGAGAATTTTAATTGGAAGAAAAAGAGTAGTTATAGGATACTTTTTAAATTCGATTACTCCAGATATGTTTAATGATTTGAAGGTTACTAGTGGTATTCTATGGGGAAAAATTTATATTGATACTGTAAAAGAGTTTATTGCATTATCTAATATTTCTAAGGATGCATTAGATGAAATTGAAACTGCGATGTCTACTTATATGATGGAAGAAAAAAAGAAATATGCTTTAAAGGCAGAACAAAAATAACTTTTTTTCTTTCTTTTTTTTTGATATACTGTAATAGTAGGTGATATGATGAAAAAACTTTTACCCATTTTAATTATTCTTGCTTTTGTAGCTTTTTGTTATCAAATCATTGTTACCTTTTTTATTACTGAGCATGAAATGACGTATTCTTTAATTGCTAGTGATCAGAGGCATTATACTATTTCTGAGGAATATGAATATGTAAAGGGAAGGCATTATTATTCTTTTGTTATTAAAAATAAAAAGAAATATTATAATACCTTGGTAGAAGAAGATTTTGATAAGCAGGATCGAGTTATTACGGATATTAAACATTATAAAAAAAATAATTTAGAGTGTATTCTACCAGTTTATAAAAGGGATTATACTTATGATGCGTTATGTTTACTTGATGGAGAACAAGTAAGTCCATATTCTTTAATTGCTAGTGGAAATCAAGATTTTGTTGATATTTCTAAAAAATTTGCTGGGGACGGATATGAAGAAATTTTTTATAAAAATAATATAAAACCAGAAAAAGAAAGTGGACTTTCTATTTATTATGATTATATTCCAGAGGATTTTGTTTTTGCGGTTTGGAATTATCGAGGAATCGATATTATAGATTCTAAGAAATTAGAAGAAAAATATCTTTTAAATGAAGATCATTATGAAAATACTTTATCGACGGTGGCTGGTAAATATTATATAACTGTTAATACGGATAATGAGGAAAAGCAGTTGGGATATTATCAACTTATTCTTTATAATTTACAAGATGGTGGAAAGTCATTGATTGATGTAAATTTATCTCAAGATTCTTATTTTAATGGTGTGTATGATAAAAAACTATATATTACTGATCCTAAGGAAGAAAAACAATATGTTCTTGATCCTTTGAAAAAGGAATTTACAGAACTTAATTATCCTAAAGAAATTGTTCATTCTTCTTTGAAAAAGGCTGATAGTGACTTTTATGATAGTATTAAAGTGGATGATGGTGTTGTTTTAAATAAAAAGATTACGAAGTTATATGATACTACGGATATTAAACGAAATAGGGATGAATTTTATTTTAAGACGAAGGATGGTAAAATTTATCAAGTGATTCAGAAAGACTATAAACATCCAATTTTGTTGTTTCAACAGGATGCTATTAAAGAGTGGCAAGCGCATGATGATGGAGTTAGTTTTATTGTAGATGATACTTTGTATTTTTATAGTAGTTTTTATGGATTAAAGCCAGTCTTAGTCAATCCGGAGTTTAAATATAATTCGAAAAATATATATCATTTTATTAGAAAGGACTAAAATCCTTTCTTTTTTCATATATTGAATTAAGAAAATATAAATTATTGTTGAAATTTTTATTTAGCTTTGATATAATCATAAGTGCAAGTGGGGCTTTAGCCAAGTGGTAAGGCGTGGGTCTGCAACACCCTGATCACCGGTTCAAATCCGGTAGGCCCCTCCATGCGGATGTAGTTTAGTGGTTAGAATACGGCCTTGCCAAGGCTGTGACGGGGATTCGATTTCCCTCATCCGCTCCATTGAAATATTAACTCACACTTTGTGTGAGTTTTTTTATAATAATATCTATGATGAGGTGTTATTCATGAAAAATAATGTTTTAGATGTAGCCTTAAAAGATTCAAATTTTAAATGTATTTATGATTTTGGAATTAAAAATGAGTTAATAATGCCATTTGATGAAAATTTTATGGAACCGATGAAATATATCAATATTAGTTTTATTCATTGTAGTTTATATGATTATTTTAAAAGAGGAGATAATATTGGTTTTTGTTTAGAGGCATGTGAATATCTTTCTGAAATGTTTGATGAATATGAAATATATAAAGGCGTTTTACCTGCTATAAAAGGAACGGAACGGTCTATGAATGGGGAACATGCTTGGCTTATATCGGATGGAATAATATATGATACTAGTTTATTATTAGCAATCGATAAAAGTTTATCTGAATATTTAGGATATATTCCACAGGGTGTAGTAAGTAGAAAAAGTAATAAAAAGAGTAATTCTATTCATTCATAATATAATAAAGAAAAGACAATGTAGTATTGTCTTTTTATTTGATTTCTATATGAAACGCCCCTTTATCTTTGCCTATTTGTATAATAGAGCCATCTTTAATTAAAAATGCTTTTCCATAAACTGTGATAGACTTGTTTGTTTCTAATATATGAGATCCATCACATAAGGCATAAATAGGTCTTTTTTTTGATTCTTCTAATAGGTGTTTTCTTTGATACAATTGCATTTCATTAAATTTGGTAGTATCTAAAATAAAATGTGGCTCTATATTTATATTGCTTAACCCAAGTCCTTCAAAGTAAATGGGTTCCGATTCTTCTTTTTCTTCTGGACTGTTATAAACGAATTTTGCCATATTTATAGAACCGGCACTTTGTCCAATAATAATTCCCTCAAAATTTTTTAATAATTCTTTTAAATGTATTTGTTTAAAAAACTCATTTTCTATATAAGTATCTCCGCCACTTAAAAATATTACATTTGTTTTTTTTATATATTCCTTGGCATTGTCTTTTGTTCTATTATCTAAAATTAAGTATTCAGAAAAATTGATATCAGATAGGGCTAGTCCTTCAAAAAGTAAAGACGCATAACTGTCTATTTCTTTACTATTTTCTGGATTTGAAGCAATATATAGTATTGTACTATTTTCATTAATTCGTTCTTTTATTTGATCAACTATCCCATTCGTATTGTCGATTTCGTTAGGAATTTTTTTACCATTAACTTTGTGATAGTGTTTCGTATTGCTTGTAAAAAATAAG
Organism: uncultured Bacilli bacterium; assembly: GCA_944358705.1. GTDB lineage: Bacteria > Bacillota_I > Bacilli_A > RF39 > UBA660 > Faecimonas. Next base: position 7,555 of record CALVRR010000027.1, on the reverse strand, counting down.
GTTTTCATTATTTCTTTCCTTTCATTTTAAATAGTTTATTTTTGATAAGATTATATTATATAAGGTTATAATTTTCTATATTTTTGTTTGAAAAAGTTAAATTCTTGTTATTATTTCAATATTGGTTGTTGGTAGTTTTTGTATTATATAGATTTTATACTTTTAAAAAGTTAGACATTAATTTTTATATTTATGATATAATTTGGTTAGGTGGTTACATTATGGCAAAGATTTATTTAGATAATAATGCTACTACAAGGTGTGATTCTTCTGTTTTTGATGCGATGTTACCTTATTTGAAAGAACAGTATGGTAATCCAAGTAGTATTTATTCTTTGGGACGAGAGGTTAAAGAAAAGATTCGTGAAGCTAGAAGAAATGTTGCTATGTTATTGCAGGCAAAAGAAGAGGAAATCGTTTTCACTAGTTGTGCCAGTGAATCTAATGTTTGTGCTATTATGAGTGCAATTCGAAGTTATCCTTTAAAAAAGCATATTATTACTACGAAAGTAGAACATGCTTCTATTATGGAAACTATGAAGTATTTAGAGAGTATTGGTTATCAAATTACTTATCTTTCGGTTGATCATTATGGTAGGATTTCTTTGGAAGAGTTAGAAAAAGAAATCAGGGATGATACTTGTCTTATCGCTATTATGATGGCAAATAATGAGATTGGAAATATCTATCCAGTAAAAGAAATTGGAAATCTTGCGAAGAAACATCATATTTTATTTCATTGTGATGCTGTTCAAGCGGTAGGTAAGGTTCCTATTGATGTTTCTTCGATGAATATAGATACTTTATCTTTATCTGGACATAAGATTCATGCTCCTAAGGGAATTGGTGTTCTTTATGTTAAAGAGAAAATTCCTTTTGTACCACTTATTTTTGGACATCAAGAGAAGAATAGAAGGGGTGGGACAGAAAATGTTCCTTATATTATCGGTCTTGGAAAAGCAGTGGAGATGATTTTAAAAGATCAATATCAAAATAATAAAGAAATTGAAGTATTAAGAGATTATATGGAAAGTGAAATAAAAAAAGAAATTGAAGATGTTATGATTTATGGAGATTTTGAAAATCGACTTCCTAACACTTCTAGTATTGCTTTTAAGGATGTGGATGCGAATCAATTAATGCTTTTATTAGAGTCTTTTGAAATCTTTGTTTCTACTGGGTCTGCTTGTAATTCTGAGATTGCCGAGGATTCGCATGTTTTGGTTGCCTGTGGTGCTAATTTAGGACAATATAGTCCTATTCGTGTTAGCTTAAGTAAATTTAATACGAAAGAAGAAATTGATATTTTTGTGAAACACTTAATTCAATGTGTTTCTATGATTCGGAGGAGAAAATAATGGCGGTATTTGTTAATTTTAAAATTTGTGATAATGCAAAAGAGTGTGGAGGGGTAGAAGTTTGTCCTACAGGAGCTTTTTCTTGGGAGGAGGAGAAAGAAACGATAGTTTTGGATAATCAAAAATGTATTTCTTGTGGATTGTGTGAGAAGGAATGTCCGATTGGTGCAATTCGTGTTGGTAAAACAGAGGAAGAGTGTCAAAAAATAGAAAAAGAAATTGAAGATGATCCTAGAACTACAAAAGATTTATTTGTGGATCGTTATGGAGCGGCACCTTTATCGGAATTTTTTATGATAGAAGCTAGTGATATTTCTGATAAAATAAAAAATAAAGGTCTTACCTTTATTGAATGTTATAAGGATGATTCTATTCAATGTTTGCTTAAATCTATCCCTATTAAAGAATTAACTGTTGATTTAGATCATGATACTTTATTTTATAAAGTTGAAGCAGATGATGAGGTTATTGATAAATATGATTTATACGCATTTCCTTCTTTACTTATTTTTAAAGATGGAAAATATCTTGGTAAAGTAGAAGGGTATTATACCAATGATAAAAAAGATGATTTTATTGAAGAGATTTATCAAATTATTGAGAAGTAAGGAGCGGTGTGATTTTATGGTTTGTGTTAAAATTTGTGCAAATAAAAGTGTTGAAGATGCTAAAATGTGTTTAGATGCTCATGCGGATGTTATTGGTATTTTGGTTGGACAAGAACATACTAGTAATGATTTTGTTGATAAGTATCGTGCAAAAGAGATTGTTGATTTTGTAAATCATCAATGTAGTGTGTCTTTGGTTACTCATCTTACTGAAGCTGATAAAATTATTGAGTTAACGAAGTTTATTGGAAATGATACTATCCAGCTTCACTCTGATATTTCTGAGGAGGAAGTTGAAAAAATTGTTAAAGAGTGCCCAGGGGTAAAACTTGTTCGTTTAATTCATGTGTCTTCTGATGGTAAAGTTTGTACAGATATTTCTTCTATGAAATATGCTGATTATTATCTTTTGGACAGTTTTAATTTAGCTACTAATCAAGTTGGTGGTACTGGTCTTACTCATGATTGGAAGAAGAGTAGAGAAATTATTGAATCTTTAGATAAACCAGTTTTTTTAGCGGGTGGACTTACTCCAGAAAATGTGGAGGAGGCGATACGTACTGCTCACCCTTATGGTGTTGATGTCAATAGTGGTTGCAAAAATTCTCTTGGTGTAAAAGATGCGGATAAAGTTTTTGATTTTGTTTCTCGAGCAAAGCAAGTAGTTTTATAGTTCCTTGGTTAGCTTTGCCAATAGTTTTTTTGTATCTTTATGCAATTTAATTCCTTTTTGTTGAAGATATTTTTCTTGTTTTTCTAAACATAATTTTAGAGATTGGTCTATATTTTTATAAGCCATCTTTTTTACTATTTCTAAATCTTCGGGGAGGTTTTTTCTGCCGATTTTGTCGGCTAAGAAAACAATTTTTGCTAATAGGTCCATGGTTTCATTTCCAAGTGTATGGAATTTTATAGCATTACAAATATCATCTTCTAGGTGGTATTTTTCTTTTGCTATTACGGCACCAATATCTGCGTGTTTTAAATTTTTATTTTTTTCTTCTAATAGTTCTTTTGGTAAGTTATAGTTTTCTATCCAATTTTTGCTTTCTTCTTCCGTTAAGTCTTTTGCAATATCGTGTATTAATCCAGCTAGATAAGCTTTCTTTTCATCATATTGGTAATGACTTGCTAAATGTTTTGCTTCTTCTGCTACTCTTAGACTATGTTCGTATCTTGCTGGTGTTAACATTTTTTTTAGTTCTTCTTTTATTTCCATTTTTATCACCTTCTTAAAATTATAACAGATTTTTTGGTTTTATAAAAAGCTTTTGTTCTTTTCTTATGTTTGTTATACTGTTATTGTAGGTGGTAGTATGAAATTCATGAAAAAAATTTTTTTACAAATACAAGTTGTTCCTTTTAAAAAATGGATGACGATTGCGATGTTTTTTAGTTGTATTCTCGGTTATGTAATTATGGCCTTTTTTCCATATTTTGCAAGTCAGATTATTAATTATGCTACTGTATCTAATTTTTCTTTGGCCTTTATGAATACTATCTGGCTTGGATTGTCTTATATTTTATATGAATGTGTTTTTTATATTAATTATTATTTGTATAGTAAATTGCAAGAGTATTATTGTACTGCCTTGTATGATAAATTATTTCATAAGATATATACTTCTTCTAGAGGGTTTTCTTCTTCGGTTGATAAAGGGAAAATTCTTTCTTTAGTAGGAGATGATATTGTTAATTTTTGTTTGTTGTTAGATTCTTTGACGGTTTTTCTATCTACTATTTTTATGGTGTTTCTAGTTTTTTTCTTAGTATTTAAAGCTCATTTTATTTTCGCTATTATTATTTTAATTTCTACGATTTTTTATATTTTATTTATTATTTATAATACTAAGAGATATACTTTATATTTTTCAAAACAAAAGAGGCAACATGACTTTAGTAATAATATTTATGTAGAAGAGTTAAATGCTTTAAAAGAAATTAAAACTTTACCTATTCAAGATAAATTATGGAAAAAATTACATACCGTTTTAAATCGTTATACTAGGGCTTATTATCGTAAGAGAAAGTACTTGGTTCGAAATCAAAATACTAGTAATTTGTTTCCACAATATACGAAAGTTGTTTTATATTTAGTCTTATTGGGGTTTATGGTTTATTTTCATTCACCCATTGGAATGGTAGTATTAATTATTGGGTACTATGATCAATTAATGGAATGTTTAAGCGAGTTATTGACTTCTTATCAAGAAATTAAAGAATATACGGTTTCTATTGAAAGAGTTTTTTATACTTTAAATTATAATGATTCTTTGGATTCTTTATTTGGACAATATGAAGGTAATGAAGTTTATGGCGCTATTGATTTTCGAAAGGTTTCCTATTTATATAATTCTAAATATGTGTTAAATCAAGTTAGTTTTTCTATTCAACCTAATACGTTAAATGTAATTGTTGGGGAAAGTGGAAGTGGGAAAACTACTTTGTTTGATTTGTTACTTCGTTTTTATCCAATTAGTGAAGGTAAAATTTATTTGGATGGAAGAGATATTTATGATTATAGTAGTCGAATTTATGCTTCTAATATTACGATGGTGAAACAAAATCCATTTTTCTATAATATGAGTATTTATCAAAATTTAAGATTAGTAAATGGTAATAAGAAAAAACAGGTGGCTGTTTGTAAAGAAGTTGGTATTCATGATTTTATTATGAGTTTAAAGAAAAATTATAGTACGGTATTAAGACAGAATGCTAGGAATTTAAGTGGAGGACAGAAACAGTTATTAGCGATTGCTAGAGCGTTACTTACGGATGCAGAGATTTTGTTGATGGATGATATTATGGCATCTTTGGATCCGAAGACTACTCTTCATATTATTTCTTTATTGAAACGATTAAAAATAGATCATACTATTTTGGTAATTACGAATCGAGAGGATTTAATTCGAGAAGCAGATCAAATTATCTATTTAGAAAATGGTAGAGCAAGTTGTTATAAAACTATGGAAGAGTGGAAAAGTCATATTAATTACGAGGAGAGTGATTTAATATGAAATTGATTGTTGATGTTTATCAAAAGTATTGGAGTTTTTTGCCTTTATATAAGTCTAATTTTTGTGTAATTTTGATATCTAAAATCTTGGGGACTATTACTAGTGTTTTAATTCCTTATTTTGCTTCTGGAATTGTAAAATATCTTACGATTGGAAATTATCAAGAAGCTTTATGGTGGATATTTTATTTCTTTCTTGCTTCTACGTTTAAAGTTATCTTTTATTATTTTAACTATTATGGTGCTGCGAGAGATTCTCAATATTGTTATACGAAGTTAAAAGAGAAATGTTTTCATAAACTTGCTAGTTATGATTTGGAGTTTTCAAAGAAGAAAGATATTGATGAAATTTTACAAACTACTTCTAGTGATATCTGGGGTATTACTGCTTTAAATGATAATCTTAGTGATGTTATTATTACGTTTTTAAAGATTATTATTGTGGTTTTCTTAATTTCTTATACTTCTATTGTCGTCGGTGGAATTGTTCTTATTATATGTATTTTATATATTTTGTTTACGATGTTTTTTAATAAAAAGATTGTTTACTATTTACATAAGCAAAGAAAATATCAAGATAAGATTGCTGGTATTTTCATTGAAGAGATGAATTCTATGGAAGAGATGAAAGTGTATCATATGGAAGAAAAATATTATGATTATTTTCGTCAGACTAATCGTTTGTTTAGTGATAATTATCGTAAAAAAAGAAGATTTGCTGATTTACAAAGTAACTTTTTGCAACTTTTATTGGAGTTAGGAGAGATTTCTATTTATCTTGTTACTTTATATTTGTTATGGAAGGGAAATTATACGGTAGATAAAATAGTATTAGTTATTGGATATTTTTCTTTATTAATGACGGATTTGAAATATATGTTAGAAACTTGTGTTAAGAATATGGTAAATAAAAAGATTTCTATTGATCGATTGTATGATTTGTTTCATTATACTCCTAAAACTATTGATATGGATGGAGTTCTTTCTGTTGATAATATTAAAGGACTTTTAGAATTTCATCATGTATTTACTTCTTATGGTTCTACTAAAGTATTAAAAGATGTTAGTTTTGTTATTCGGCCTAGAGAATTGACAGCTATTGTAGGTCGTAGTGGTAGTGGTAAGAGTACTATATTAAATCATATTCTTCGTTTGTATGTTCCAGATTCTGGTGTTATTACGATTGATGGACAAGATATTTTTCAATATCAAGATAGTGTTTATAAGACGAATGTTAGTGTAGTTACACAAAAAAGTTTTTTGTTTCAAATGAGTATTCGAGATAATTTGAGTTTGGTTGATTCTAATTTTTCAAGACAACAAGAAGTTTGTAAAGAATTAGGTATTCATGATGAAATTTTAAGTCTTTCTAAGGGCTATCATACGATATTAGAGGAAAATGCTAGTAATATTTCTACAAGGTTAAAACAGTTATTAAGTATTGCAAGAAGTATTTTAACTAATTCTGAAATCTTACTTTTTGATGAAATTACTTCTTCTTTGGATTCTGATACTACCAAGCAGGTTATTAAGATATTTAAGAAACTAGCGAAAACACATACTGTTATTTTAATTACTCATAAAAAAGAAGTTATGGATTCTGTTGATCATTTGATTATTATCTCTAAAGGAAAGAAGGTTGCGGATGGTTCTTTAGAAGATTTAAAAGATAATTTTTATTATAAGGATTTAAAAAATAGTAAGAGTTTGGATGATTCTGATGGGTATTTTTCTTGATATTATTTTAATAATAAAAATACTTTTTTTCTCAAAAAAAATATGTTACAATAAATTCATAATAGAAAGGGTAGGATAATATGGCAGAAGAAACTGTGAAAAAAGTTAGAAAAGGTGGTAAAAGAATACCAAAGAAATATAATGTTGATAAAAAAGAAAGAGAAGAAATTCTTGAAGTTGAAAGAGAAAGTTGGTGGGTGTATGTTTTATTATTATCCACGATTGTTATCTTAGCTCAGTCTTTGAAAGAATACACATTCTCATTTGATAATATATCACTTACATATTCTATTTTTATATTACCAATTATTTATTTTGTTACGAATTATATTACTAAAAAATATGGATATACAAAGTCTGTTGTTGGAATTTCTGTTTCAGGAATTGTCTTAGTATTATTTAGCTTTATTATGAGTTTTGTTATTGGACAGGATTTTAATTTTTATGATATTTGTGGTGGTTTTTGTGGTTATGTTGTTAGTCAGTTCGTAAACTTAACTATTTATCAGTTTTTATTGGTTAATACTAATAATTCATTTATTTTACTTTATTTAACTTATTTATTTGCTTTTGTAGTATTTTATTTATTTTATACTTTAATTTATATGAATTTGTTAGTATTTGATAATTACTGGGTTTCTTATTTTGCGACTTTAATACTTCAAGGAGTTCTATGTTTCTTATTAACGTTTTTTGATGTTAATATTAAGCGTGGTATTGAAGTCTAAAACTTTAATAGAAAGAAAAAAGAATGCTTTGTGATAATAGTACCCGTCAAGTACTCACTAAATAAAAAGATTAATTTTATGAATATTTAAGTCTGTATTGTACAGGTG
>CALVRR010000026.1 GCA_944358705.1 uncultured Bacilli bacterium | reverse complement strand
GCACTTACATTGTATCATAGGTAATTCTATGTGTCTTTTTTTTGCCCTTTTTGGACACTTAATTTTTCAATTTATATTCTTTCAAATACTTATTATATATTTTATTTTAAACTTGAAAAAATATGATTTTGTGGTATTATAGTAAGCATTTAAGAGGGAGTTTGTATGAATAGAGTTTTAAAGAATTTGATTATTGTTTTTATATTATGTTTAGCTGGTGTTGGTATTATATTTTTTGTTATTAATAATAGTAATAGTAATACCGTTAATAAATCAAATAATACTAAGGGTGAAAATGTTGTAACTAAGAGTGAAGATGTGGTAAGTCAAGAAGTGGTTTCTTCTGATGTAGAAGATGAAACTGTAAATACTGATACTTCTGTTAGTAGTCCAGCTTCTGATAACGCTAGCTCTACTACATTAAATCAACAGGAGCAAGATACTTATATTCTAGTTACAAAGTTTGTTGTTAAAATTCAAAATAGTGATTTATATGTAGGAGATACCACTACTATGATTACGACTGTTTATCCGGCAAATGCCACTAGTCCAGATTTGTCATACTCTTCTAGTAATCCTAGTGTTGCTTCTGTATCTAGTGATGGTACTGTTACCGCTCTTAGTCCAGGGGAATGTTACCTTACTGTTACTGTTAACAACCTTGCTACTGGACAAGTTTATGTTAAAATATTAAGTCGAAACAATACTATATATCTTAATGATAATGTAGAGAAACAAGAACAACAACAGACAGAACAAAAAGACAATAGTTCTACTTCTAGTTCTTCTAATCAAACAACCAAGCCATCTTCCGACTCTGATGATAAAAATGAAAATATAAAAAATGGTTGGTACGAAATAGGTAATAAAAAATACTATTACAAAAACAATGTTTTAGTAAAAAATACTTATGTTGATTATATCTATTTAGATAGTAATGGTGTCGCTCAAAAAAAGATTGGTAACTTTAGTGCTACTTTATATGGTGCTGTTGCCTGGGCGAATCAAGATCTTAATATCAGAGCAAAAGCAACTCAGAATAGTAAAAAAATAGGAACGGTTGATGCTGGAGGGAAAATGACTATTTTATCTAGTGAGAATTCTTCTACTAAATATATAAAAATTAAATATAATAATCAGGTTGGTTATGTTTATTCTAATTTTATTTATATTAATCTACCTGATGTTATTCCTGATATGATTTATAGTATTAGTAATGCAGATAAGTCTATTTATAAAACATCTGGTAAAAGTATTCCTAATGTAACTGGAGTTAACTTATATGGATTTACTAAAAAATATAATAAAAAGATTGGTAAAACCACTTATTACGCTCCATTATTATATCCTGTTGCGAAGCAATTACAAAAAGCCTATAATACCGCTATATCACAAGGCTATAATTTAAAAATTTACGATACTTATCGACCTTATGATGTATCTGTAAAAATAAATAAAGAGTTTAAATCGTTATATAATTCTAATAAAACTGTAAAAAAAGGAATTGATTATGATAAAGATGGATCTTATTGGGGAACTGGTTGGTTTTTGGCAAATAGTATATCTCTTCATAATCGAGGCGTTGCTATTGATTTAGCATTGACGGATAGTCGCGGGAATGAACTTAGTGTTCAAACACCGATGCATACTTTAGATACTCGCTCTGTTAGAAAGTATAATAATTCTACAGCAAATAAATTAAGTAAGATTATGACATCTGTCGGCTTTGAAACTTTAGACTCTGAATGGTGGCATTTTCAAGAGAACAATTATAAAAAAAGTGTTGCTAATTCTTTTAAACTTAATTAATTTTTATAAATAAAAAACCAATCTATTGTGATTGGTTTTCTTAAACTCAAATTATATTATTGAGTTATTTTTTTAATGGTTGCCCTAGTTAGATTCGAACTAACGCATCGTGCGGTCAGAGCGCACTGCCTTACCGCTTGGCTATAGGGCAATATCGGTAACAAATACATTTTACTACAAAAAACGAAAAAAAGAAAGGGTTAACTTTCTTTTTCTTCTTCATAATGTGGTGTTGCATCTGTTGTTTCTAATTTTACACATTTATTATCTCGTAATTGATAACCGTTTCTACATTTGTATTCTATCGTAGGAGCTACTTGACTATAGATACTACACTCAGTACCGGATAGTGTATATCCTGTCTCACAGTGGTATCCATTCTCGGCTGGAATCGATAGTGTTTTCCTACATGCATTATTAGATAATGTATAACCGGTATCACAAGTATAAGTTACATTTGGTGCTTGTGCTGATGTTTTTGCGCACTGATTTCCATATAAGTCGTAACCACTTGGACAACTAAATTCTACGGTTGCAGTTACCGTTGTTGTGACTGTACATGTAGAACCATTTAATGTTCCTCTTGTACAATAGTTGGTAGTTGTTGGAGTATAATAGTTATGACATTTATTATCACGATAACTATATTCATAGCCACTTGGACAGCTATAGTATGGCCACATCCAACTTCTTGTCGCATCCGTTTCTTGATGACACTGATTATTTGTTAGTGTTCCTCCATTTGGACATGTCGTTCTTGTTGCGAGATAAGAACTATTATTTTCTGATTTCGTACAAACTCTATTTGCTAAAGTGTATCCACTTGGACAAGTATAACTTGTTGTTGCGCTCTGATAATCTAGACTAATACATTTATTATCATAAAATGTATAACCATTTGGACAGCTAGCATTTGCTACTGGTTGCCTAATATCTTCTCTTTCACAACGGTCTTTATTTAAGGTATATCCTAACTGACAATAGTACCCATTTTCTGCTTCTTTTGTATCGTTTTTAATACAAAGATTTCCTTCTAGTTCATATCCTTTTTCACATTTTGTTTCTGGGATAGCATCTATTGTCTCTATTACTTTTTCACATTTATCCTCATTTAATGTATACCCTTCTTCACATGAATAATATCCTTTTACACATTGGTTATATCTTTTAATATACCCTGCTTCGCAAGTTATATCTTTATTACATTGCGTTAATAGTAGGAATACTATAATCAGTATAATTATGATTCCAAATATTATTTTAAAAACTCTTTTATGTTTATTGTGTTTATTTTTATTAAATAATCTTTTAATAGAATGCTCTTCTTTCGCTTCTATTTTTTTCATTTCTTGAATACTGATTGTTTTATCTAATGTTGATTTTTCTTTTGGTTTTTCTTTCTTTCCTGTTAATTTAAAATGAACTTTTTTTAATTCTTCTGCTAATTCTGTAGGAGTCTTATATCTATCTTCTTTTTTATAGGCACAGGTCTTTGTTAGGATATTCATTATTTCTGGGTCTAAGCCTCTTATTTTAGGTATTTTTTTACCACTTAATCTTTGTTTGATTGCTTCATCTTCTGTTGTTTTAGATGATACAAATGGTAATTTATTATTATTTAATAACTTATACATTACTAGGCCTAAGGAATAAATATCACTTGTTGTGTCTGTTTCTTCTTGATTATATATTTCAGGAGCTACATAGTTATACGTTCCTGTGAACTCTTCTTTTTCTTCTCCTAAAGCAGTGGAAGAGCCAAAGTCCCCTAGTTTATAATTTCCATCCTCTCCTATAAAAATATTACTTGGTTTAATATCTCTATGAATAACATTTATATCTTGACATACTTCTAGGGCTTCGCATATGTCAATTCCCATTTGTAATACTTCATTTGTTGGAGTTTTTAATTTAGCAAAATATTTTTCTATATCTTCTGCTAATTCTATAAAAACATAGCAATCTGCACCTTTTCTGTTTTCTGCTCTTTCTTGATGAAAGTTTAGACAATTAATGATATGCTTATTGCCATTTAGTTTTTGCATTATAGTAATTTCTCTTTTTAGACTTGCTATTATTTGAGTTGTACTTTTGATAATACTTTTTTCATCTTTTATTTTCTTAGGAAGTTCAATATATTTTACAGCACAATATAGGGGGATTCCATCTACTTTTTTATATGCTTTATATACTTCTGCATAACTTCCTTCTCCTATTTTTTCTACTACTTCCCAGTTATTCCATAAATTTCTTTTCATCTTATCTACTTCTTTCTAGTTGATGTTTTAATATTCCAAAACATAAGATTAATAAAATTATCATCATAAATATAATAATAGCAATATCTTGAAATAAATGCGTCTCTGTGAAAGTATAGAAACTTTCTGCTTCCCTTATATACGTTGGAACAATTTCTTGAATAGAGTCTGTTAAATTATTTAGGTTATTGATTGTTCCAAAGCCTTCTACAGACCAACGACATAGGATAAAATAAGAAATTTTGTCTACAATTCCTTCTAGTGGGAATAGCATTCCTGAAAATAATAATTGAGGTACTAATAATAAGGGTGCAAAGCTCATCGCCACACTAGAATTTTTAGATAGTGAGGATACTACAAGTCCTAGAGAAGATGCCGAAATAATAGTTGTAAAACAAACAACGGTTGTTTCTAAATACCATGATGTTACAACTCCAGTACTTGGTACCTCTACTAATAAAGAGAATGTGGTTACTAAAAGTACTGCTTGAATTAATCCTAATAAACATTGTATCAGCATTTTTGAACCTAGATAAGCACTCAATTTTAGATTGGCCATATATTCTTTTTGTAAAATTACTCGTTCTTTACATATTTCTTGAATAGAATTTAATAACCCTAACCAAATAGATGCACTTGCCATAGCAAATAATAATGTTTTCGCTTCATCATAAGAATTAAATAAATTATCTGTTACTACTAAAGATAGTAAATAAGCTATTATAGGAGCTTGTGCCAGTAATAGTAATAATTGTTGTTTATTATTTATAATGGTTTTGGCATAGCGTTTAGATAGTGTTAGAAATTGTTTTGCAAATGATTTCTTATTTTTTTCTTTTGTTGTTTTACCACTATCTTCTTTGGTTATATGGTCTTTATATTCTGAATTATTAAATTTATCATACCAAGTTTTGGTGTCTTCGTTTAGTAGTGTGTATATATCTACAAAATCTGTTACGTTGAAAAAAGATAGTGCTTCGTTTGGTGCCCCTGAAAAACAAAGTCTTCCTTCTGTACCAAAGAAAGCAATCTTATCACATAAATGTAAATTTAGGGTTGTATGTGTTACTAAAATGATTGTTTTCCCGCTATCGGCCATTTTTCTTAACGTTTTCATAATACTACGTTCTGTTCCTGGATCTAGACCACTCGTTGGTTCATCTAAAAAGAACAATTTAGGGTCAGCAATTAATTCTACAGCAATACTTGCTCTTTTTCTTTGTCCACCGGATAAATTTTTAATCATTACGTCTTCTTTACCTGTTAATTCTACGGTTTCTAAGACTGATTTTATTCTATTTTTCTTTTCTTCTTCTGTCGCATCGTCCGGCATTCTTAATTCTGCTGCATACTTTAACATATCTTTTAACGTTAAATCAGTAAATACAATATCTTGTTGCGGAACATAACCGATAATATTTTTTAATACGGCATAATTTTTAAATAGGTCATTTCCATTTACATACACTTTTCCACTCGTTGGTCTTGATACTCCACTAATGCAATTCATAAATGTAGATTTTCCTGCTCCTGAGCCACCTACAAATGCAACAAATTGTCCTGGCTTGATCGATAGGCTCACATGTTGTGAAATATCTTTTTTCTTTCCTTTTACTTTTACTGTTTTCGTAATATCTGCAGCTTTTAGGGATACTCCAGAATCATAGGTTTGATATAGAATATTATTTTTATAAAAAATTAACTTGGCGTTAGCAATTAATATTACATCACGTTCTTTTAACGATATTTCTCCAGTTAACAATTCTCCGTTTATCATAATTCCATTGGTACTGTTATTATCTTTGATGATGAATTTATGATTTTTTTCTGTGATAGTTGCGTGTTTTAGTGAAACAGAGATATGGTTAATTACAATATCTGATGAAGAGTCTCTTCCTATGGTAATTACTTGTTTTTTCTCTAAATCTATTTGTTTCCACGATGTTACTTTATCGTTGGTAGATAGAATAAATATTACTCCTCTATTCAAAGGATCAACAGGGTCATCTATTTTTATAGAGTCTCCATCTTTTAAAGGTGATGCTGCTATTTTGTTATTATTTACAAAAATTCCGTTTGTACTTTGATTATCTACTACCGAAATTTTATTGTTTGAAAGTTCAAAATAACCGTGATTTACAGATACTAGAGGAGATAATAATACGATATCATTATCTTCTCCTCTACCAAAACTTATTTTTTGTTTGTTTAAGCTAGTTAAATTAATGGTTCTAATATTACTATCTTCAATTACTGTAATTATGTATTGGTTATTTTCTATTTGTGTTTTTTCTTCTAGCATTCTCTCACCTACTATCTTAGTAATTGTTTATTCTTTTACGAAAATATCTCTTTGATTCTATTTAATATATTTGTATATGCTTCTTGTATTTTACTTGTTATTTGATTAATGGTATTGTTTGTTCCTGTTGATGGTGTTGTTTGTTCTGGTATATCAACTGGATTTTTTGTAACACTATTTGTGAATTCTATGATGTGATTACGATAGTCTTGATTGTTCATTCCGGCTACGATAAATGCATGAGGAGCATTTTCTACTGACCAGAAAGTTGTCTTTAATCCTCTTGCTGCGGATTCATTTATTACTATTGTACTGTTTTCATAAGGAACGATGGTATCACTTGTTCCATGAATTACTAATATTGGAACATTACTAAATGATCTGTTAGAAGCGAAGGAATCTTGATAACTATCAAAGTTTGATTGTGTTAGTCCAACACCTACAAAGTTTATTAAGAATGTTTTAATATTTTTTTCTCCGATAAGATTATATAGATTTGGTTCTGGTAGTTCTAATATTTCTGCTAATTCCTTGATTCCTTCCGGAGTTTGAAGTAGTCCTTGAATAATTCCTGTCATGGATGTATATCCGCAATCATCTACTAGTCCTACTACATGCTGACTTTCTAAATCTCGTCCTTGTTCTTTTTGACCCCATAGTTGTAATGTGGTTGCTCCTCCTAGAGATATTCCATGAATTATTACTTCATCAACATTATAATTTGAATTTAAAAATGTTAACCAATCCCAAATATCTAGTGATTCTAAATATCCCATACCGGTTTTTCCACCACTATTTCCTGCCCCACGTAAGTCTGGTGCTAGGATATTATATCCTTGATCTAGGTAGACTTGTCCTACAGCATTCGCCATAGATTCACCTGACATCATAAATCCATGGATTAAGACTACCCATTTATTACTTCTTTCGCCAGTTGCTGTTGTAGCATAATAAATATTTCCACTTAAGGACACTCTATAATCTTGACCTGCTAGACTTCCTGCTGTTTCTGATGTTATATTTACTGTCTCATCTTTAGATATCCCAAATAAATTCATTTGTTCTATTCTTTGCTGATATGTTTTTTCTTCTTTTGTTACATTCTTAAAAAAGCTATTTGCTTCCCTATAGATTAATGCAAATGAAAATACATTTAAAATTAATAATGCAACAACCCCTATTATAATTATTTTCTTTTGCTTTACTCTCACTCTACTTACCTCATTTACTCTACTATATTTTATCTTATATTATTTATTATAGCATATAGTTTTTTAGTTCACTATATTTTTTCTTGTTTTTTTGAAAAAGAGAATCTTTTTGATTCTCTTTCTAACTATTCTTTCTCGGTTTTATTATGTCATCGTTTTCTATTTCTCCAATTAAGAGTGATGATTTAGTATTGTGACGTTTTTTATTTTCTATTACTTTTTTCTCATCGTAATTTGCATAACAGTATTTACAAAAATGACTACATGTATTATAGACTCCTATATCAACCATTTCTACACAATTACATTTTCCACCTGCTCTAGCTTTCCATTTTTTGTGTTTTTCTTTTCCTGTTAGTTTTTTTGCTAGTTCTATGCCAAGACAATCTTCTTGTATAAAACCATACTCTACTAAATTTTCTTCTTCAAAACATGTTTGTACAGTCATATGATGTGTTTTTGCAATTCTTGCGAAGTTTTCTCCTATTTTTTTATAGTCTTCTTTGGTTAATGTTTGGGGATTTAATATCTTTTTGTTTTTTCTTACGTTTTTATAATCATCTAGAAAAGAGATAATAATGTGTTCTATGTAACCATCTAAGCTTTTACACATTCTTTCAAACATTTTGATATGGTAATCTATCTTATATTTATCGTTTATAAATATTGGGTCATACCGGACATAAGTTTTATCTTTTCCTACTATTTGGGATACTCTTTTGATTCCTTCGATAATTTCTGTTTTCGGAGGAAGATTTGGTTCAATGTCTTTTAGATATGGTGTTAAGGTAATATGAAATATTTTGGGTTTTTCTATTCTTTCCAAATATGGAAGAATTGGTAATGGGTTTTTCGTACAGAACATAATCGCATCTACATCTTCAAAATTAATTCTACTAATTAGTTTCGGATTAAATGGATTTTTTACATCTACATATCCTTCTTTTAATCTATTTATAAACCATGGTGTATAAAACGCTACTATGTCTGTTCTTCCACTTACATTTAAAATCATATTACCACCTCTTATTTATTGTATCATGTTATATTTTTTCTAGAGCATCTTTTTTATACCAGCCCATTGGAGTTGTTGTTGATACTAAATATGGGTATTTTGCGCCTGGTAATATTCTAGTAATTCTACCTTGGATTCCTTTTTTTGCAGTATTGCTTTTTCCGTCGGATGAGGCATTTCCTTTTTTTATGGTTTTTACTTTTGTTCCGATAGTAAGTTCATTGGTCTTGCTTGTTAATATTAAGTCGTTGGATAACCAGCCAGTTCCACGATTTATTAAATAAGGAGCCGCTCTTCCTTTTATAACTCTAGTGATAGTTCCACTATGAATTTTTGATGTTACTTTTCCTTCGCCATAACTATTTTTGTATAAATAATTGAACGTTACTACATCCCCTACTTTATAAGTTTTCTTCTCTGGTGTTGGTTTTGGAGTTTCTATTTGAGAGCTTTTTGCATATTTATCCCAGGTTTCTATTGTTCCATAGAAATAGTTCAGGTCTAAGTTTTTGGAATAACCATTAATATAACCTTTTGAAGTGTATTGCCATAGAATATAGAAAGGCCAATATTTATTTGTTGGTGGTGTTCCTGGAGCTCCGGTGTTCGCTCCATAACTTGCTATCCAAAGGCCAAAATCTCCGTTTACTACTCTTGTCCAATTGTAACTATTTGCTGGAGATGCACTCATATAAATTATTGGTCTTACTCCTGTTTTTTCATATACTATTTTTAAGAAGTCGTATGCCCAGGTAGTATTACTTGTATTTACTTCCCAATCCAGTACTAAAATTGCCTTTTTAATATAATTTTTTGCTTTTGATACAAACCAAGTTGCTTCATCTTCTGGAGTATTTCCTAAATCTGGTCTTGCATAGTGATAGAGTCCTATCTTTTTATTACTATTTAGAGCTTCTTCTAAGAATTCTTTGTAATTTGGATCGGTATATCCTACTCCTTCGGTTGCTTTTACAATTACAAAATCAATATCTAAAGCTTGAATATTTATTCCAGTTTGATATCTAGAAATATCTATTCCTTTTAACACTTTCTCACCTCCTATCATATTATATAAACAAGATAAAAAAGAAATCATATCACTTACCCTATGATTTCTTTTTTTGTTTTATAATAACTTTTCTATTGTTAACCTTTTTGGTTATTTTAAACTAGTTCTTTTTTGTTATAATGAATCATTGTTATGATAAAAAATACTAGAGATAATATTAGACTACTTACTATCATAATAGGATTTATTTCTACATTTTGAATTACATTACGAATATCGGCTAGAGTAAATACAGAAATATATTTCAGAAACTCCATTTCTTTCGCTATCGTTGATAACATATATAAAATATAGCTACCAAATACAAGTCCTAAAGTAATGCCTAGCATTTTTTTCGATTTATGAGTAAATGTAGAAATCATTAAACATAAAAAGTAAATTACAGTAGAGGAAAAGATTGGAGTAATACTTAGAAGAAGAAATTGTTTTTGATCAAAATTACCACTCAAAGTTAAAGCGATGTAGTTAAATATTCCTAAACCAACAATTAAACTAAAAATATAAATTAGACCTACTAATGTTTTTGTTCCTACAATTTTAGTTCTTGTTATTGGAAGAGAATTTAAATATTCAATTGTTTTATCATTTTCTTCTTTTAATAATATATTCGAACCTACGATTCCTGCATAACAGGCGGTAAGTAGAAGAATAAATACAAAACCTTCACTTTTTAGCCAACCAAAGACATTATCTAAAGACGAAATATCCATATTAAAAGCTGCCAGAACTTCTTTTGGAAAGATTTTTAACATTTCATCCATCATTTTAATATTATCACTATTGGCAATGGATGGATAAATTAAAAATACTATTAAAAAAATTGTCATAATTAATATAAACCATAAGCAAAAGCTTTTAAAATTTACCTTTAGCTCTCTTTTTAACATACTATCACCTACTTATAATAATGTAAGAAAATATCTTCTATCGTTGCCTGTTCTATGAATAACTTTTCAATCTTATGTTTTCCTAATATTTTTATCAATTTATTTATTTCTAATGTATTTTTTATTTTTATCATATCTTTGGCTTTTTCTATTGGTATCATATTTAATTCTTTTTCGATTTTTTCTATTTCATTAGATACAATAGTTACGAAGGTTAATTCTTTTTCTTTTAAGTCCTCCATGGTTTCTATTTTTAACAAGTGACCATTTCTTATTATTCCTACTCTATCACAAATTTTTGATATTTCATTTAAAATATGTGTAGAATAAAATATTGTTGTTCCTTTTTCTTTTTCTTCTTTTATTAGTTTATAAAACTCTTCTTGCATTACTGGATCTAATCCACTAGTTGCTTCATCTAAAATTAAAAGTTTGGGACTATGCATAAGAGCTAAAATAATTCCTACTTTTTTCATATTTCCTAAGGATAATTCTTCGATTTTCTTTTTTTCGTCCACTTTTAATCGTTTTACTAGTTCGCATCTTTTGTTATGGGTATTTATATTATAAAATGATTCATGATAATCAAGGATCTCTTTTACTGTCATATCATCATATAAATGTATTTCACTTGGAAGATAACCAATTTCTTGTTTCTGATAGATATTATTTTTTTCTAGTTTTTTTCCTCTGAAATAAACTTCTCCAGAGGTTTTATTAATTAGGTTCATAATCGAACGAATTGTTGTTGATTTACCAGCTCCATTTGGGCCAATGAATCCAAAGACTTCTCCTTTATTTAATGTGAAAGATATCTCTTTTACTCCTAGTGCTTTTCCGTAATACTTAGTTAAGTTTTTTACTTCTAGTATTTTTTCCATAAATTCTCCTTTTAAGTATTTTCTCTGTTTTGATTATATCATAATATATATAATATTTCAGTTAATTGTGTTAAAATGAAGATGGTGATTTTATGAAAAATGTTAGAAAAGTAATTACTGATTATAAATTAGTAATACTCGTATCTTTGGTTGTAGCATTGGTTATTCATCTACCTCTTATTACTAAAAATATTTTGACGGCAGATGTATTACTAAATACCGGTTATTATTCTGGATATTCCTGGGAAATTTCTCTTGGAAGATTTGGACTTTATTTGGTCGGATTATTCAAAGGTTTTCTTGTCCTACCGCAGTTAGAGATTTTTCTTAGTATTTTGTTATTCCTGGGTAGTATCATTCTTATTTTTGACTTGTTTGAAATAAAGAATAAAGTGATTCAAGTACTATGTGGAGTCTTAGTTTCTGTATCTCCTGTTGTGTCTGCTACTCTTTTGTTTCATTACTGTTCTTTTGCTTATGCCCTTGCCTTCTTTCTTTCTGTTCTGGCAGTTTATTTATTAGTTAAATCTAAGAACAAGTTTCTAAAATATGTAATTCCTAGTTTTCTTATTACTTTATCTCTTAGTATGTATCAAGCTTATTTAGCAATTTCTCTTACTTTGTTACTTTTATGCTGGATGATACAAATTTTAAAGAAGAAATTTCATTGGAAAGAGTTCTTTCTCTCTTTTGGTATTGTTTTGTTAGGTGCTCTTTTCTACTTTATTCTAATGAAGTTATCCTTACTAGTATTCCATGTGGATTTAAGTAGTTATCGTGGAGCAAGTCAGTTTGGAATCGATACTATTTTAGATATTCCTAGTAGAATTATTCTTGCTTATCAAAGCTTTTATCAATATTATTTTACGGATAGTATTGTTTCTAATTCTAATATGTTTATGCAAATATTTTATATTGTGATGTTTCTTTTATTATTTATTGGAATTGGTTGGTCTTTTTATAAAAATAAAGTTTCTTTCAAATATTCTTTATTATTTCTATTCCTTTTCCTACTTATACCAGTGTTTGTTAATGTTGTTGTGATTATACTTCCAGATACCGAGATGCAGTTATTAATGAGTAGTAGTTATCTATTGGTATTTTTCTTTGTTTGCTATTTTATGCAAGATAAAAAAGTATTTTCTATTCTTACTATTTTCCTTTTTACCTTTATTATTCGAGGATATATTATTCAAGACAGTGCTACTTATCAAACCTTAGAACATACTTATAAAAAGACTTATCAGATTGCTAGTGACATTAGAAATCAAATTAATAAATTAGGATATAAAAAACAAGTAATGATTGCTGGAAATCTTGACCGGAATGCATACTATCATAAAGAAAGTACTACAGAACTTCGTAATATTTCTACTTATACTTATGGATTTGTTAGTAACTATTCCCTATTCTGGGATGAATATACGAATATGAAAAATGGTTGGAGTCGCTTTCTAGAACAAGAACTTGGTACTTCTATTACTTTTGTTTCTTCCGATACTTATCAAGAAATATTAGATAGTTCAGAATATCAAAAAATGGAGTGTTACCCAGGTAATAAAAGTATTCAATTGATAGATGATGTCATTGTTGTTAAAATTTCTAATTAAAAAACTGAAGTGTTTCTTCAGTTTTTTTATTGTAACTTCTTTTTTCTATCATTTTGTATTAAAAATATTACTAATAGTATCATAGATACCCAAATTAATACAATACCTATTCCTGGTAGCCAGATTTTGTTCCAGGCAATTTCAGTAATAATTCCTAGACTATCTATTACTTGATCTAATTTTTCTTTATTTTTCTTTGTAGAAGAAGCCATAACTACCATATCATCTCTAGATATTAATACATTATAAGCAGAACCTATGGTTCTTACCTCTTGATAGTCAAAAATATTTATATTTAGTCTTGTTGTTACATTTCCATTATTATAATTTATTTTATTGATATTGGATGCTACATAGTTTTTTTGATAATCGGTATCATGAAACTCTACATAAGAAATATTATATGGACATCCATACTCCATACTGATGATTTGCGTTTTTATGTTTCCTGTTTTACTATTTTGTTCATCACTGATGTTGCAACCATCGTTTATTATCTTTTCTTTAAATGCTTCGGCGGAGATTTTCTTTCCTGGATTCTCGGTTACCATTAATACTGCTCCCGTGATTGTTACTCCTATTCCTAACAAAAATAATACTATAATTAAAATAATTTTCTTTGTACTCATTTTTTACTCCTTATTTACATTAGATTTCTTTTTATTAATTCTGGTATTACATATTCTCCTAAGATACTTCCCACTTTAATTCCTTCATCTTTATAATTTCTATCGATCCAGATTGCTTCTTTTATTTCGTTATTACATTTTATTTCTCCTTGGATTGTTGTAAGATAGGTTATTACTTGAATTGGTTTTTTAGAAAACACCGCCAAATCTTGATAAGTACCAATATATTCTGCTTTTACTAATTCTACACTTAACTCTTCTTGAAGCTCTCTTTTTAACGTTTCAAAATCCGTTTCCATTCCTTCTCTTTTTCCTCCTGGAATAATACATTCTTCTCGGTTATTATTTTTTCTTTGAACTAATACTTTTTTATCCTTTAAAATAATTCCTCCTACTTTATCTATCATAATTCTCCTCTACTGAAATACTATTTTATTAGCTTCTTCTTTTTGTAATATTTTTGATAGGACCCAGGTATTCTTTTTAGTTCTTGTAAATTTCCAAAATTCTATAAAAGAAGTGCTATATGTTTTCCCTTCTATCATTTCCTTTGTTTCGGTATTAATCGTGTAATCTATCATTTTACCTTTAATATAAAACCAAATTAAGTCTTTAGAGTCATCTTCATCATCATGTATTGATACTGGTTTTACATTTAATAATTTAATCTTTTTTAAGATGTTTTTTTGATTGTTTATTTCCATCCAACCAAGTTTTGTTTGAAAGTTCTCATATAAATCTTTAGACATGTATTTTTTGGCTTTTTTCATATTCCCTTCAGCCCAGGATTCTTCTATTGTATAATAAGCATCTATTACTTGTTTTTCTACCGTTTTATAATTCCATGTGATATCTTTGTCATCTAACATGCGCATATATCTTTTACTATTAAAAGATGAGCGTAATACTTTTATATATAATACAATTGATCCAATACAAATCATTACTATCATTAAAATAGCATTTAATATACTGGATAGAAAATCAAGGATACCATAATTTCTGTTGGTATTAGAGGTATGAGCGCTTCTACTTCCACTACTAGAGCCTCCACTAGAGGAGCCACCGGATGACCCTCCACCACCGGCTCTTAACGATGTTACTTTGTAATTTTTTAATATTTTTGCTTCTACTGGTTTTGGTATTATATAAAAAGATAATACTATACTTGATATAATTATTACTAGTATCCATATTTTATTTATATTTTGCATTACTATCATCCATTCTCTTTTCTTAATTCATTAAAAACATATTTTGAAATTCTTCTATGGTATAGGTCTTACTATCATTTGGTAGTTGTACATAGTCGTAGGCATTATTTTCGTATGCAACCTTAAATACACCATCTGTCCAGTCTACCGTACCTTCCCCGGTTTTTCGTATTATCCAATCACTACTTCCATAAGATTTTGTTGTATTTTCAGTGTTTATATATTTAAAACCATAGTTATAATGCCCATTATCTATTTTATATATATAGGTAGAATAGGTCATTTCTCCACTTCCACCATGAAATACAGCAATATAATTACTTGGAATATCATTATTTTTAAATACTAGTTGATAAACTATACCAGCTATTGCAATAAGAACTATTATCGCTATTATTATCATTATTATTTTTTTCTTCATCTTATTTCCTTCTTTCTCAATTCCATTTACTATTTCGTTCTAATTTTAACAAATATTCTTTTTTTGATATGCCGGCCGCATACCCTGTGAGTGAACCATTCGTTCCAATTACTCTATGACAGGGAATAATAATTGATATAGGATTGTGACCTACCGCACCGCCTATTGCTTGGGACGACATAGAACTTTTATTTAGCTTGCTTGCGACTTTTTTTCCTAATTCTTTATATGTTATTGTCTTACCATATGGAATATCTAAAAGAAAGTTCCATACAGTTTCTTGAAAATTTGTCCCTCTTGGTAACAATTGTAACTCCTGAATCGAGGGACTTTCTCCGTTAAAATATTTTTCTAACCATATTTTTGTTTTTTGAAATATTTCTAAATTGTTTTTTTCTTCTAAATCTTTAAATCCCGCTAGAAAATATTTTTGGTTTTCTATAAATAATCCTGTAATATTTTTTCCGTCACTTATTAGAGTTAATTTACCAATCTTTGATACATATTCTGTCCAGTACATATAATCACCTACGATCCATTTTATTTTATACGAAAGTAAATCCATTCATACTTAAAACACCAAGGACTATTCCACATAAGGATCCAGTGATATGTCCTAAATGGGATACGCCATCTTTTTTTCTTCGAAATAGTTTTATTACTTCATCTACAACAAAGAATAGTATGATTAAAGTTAAAGTAATGGGAATTTTTCCATTCTCCATATTTACAAAAGAACTTAGTAGTATTAGCATGTATGCTACTCCACTCGCTCCTAATATTCCGCCTTTTCCTAAGAATTTATTTACAATTCCTATGATTAAGGAGGTTAACACAAGAGCAATTAATAAATTTATAGAACCATATTTTTCTTCTATTAATGGTCCAATTAATAATATTTTAATAAAATTGCTATATAGATGATCCCAGTCTGCATGTCCTAGAGAGTGAGATATTAATTTAAAATATGTTAATGGGTTTAATAAAGAGTCATTTTTGTAGGTTGTAAAAAATGTTTTACTAAACTTTCCTCTACATAACTTATCTATCATTAAAATGATGAAGCAGATAAAGAAGTAAGTTAAAATTACTGGTGCGTTATAATCAAATTTTGAGATAATTTCTTCCGTCATAGTTTCTCCTCTAATTCACTATAAAAATATTTCTATCCTATTAATATTTTGATGAGTATCATTGTTATACCTGAGAACAAAATAAGTAAGCAAAGTAACCATTTTTCTGTAAAACCTCTCATTTGGACATTAGGGTTTCCTTGCTGATTTATTATATTACCATTAACATCTATATTTCCTTTCACCATTTCTTCTACCATTCTTTCTGCTTGTTCTTTCAAATAATTACTATTCCTTTGTAAGGCCGGAATATTGTCCGCTTGTTCTACCGTGGTTAAACTTCTATCTTTAAAATTTTTAACTACCTCTTTTGGTTGTTGTTTTTCTATCTGTTTGGTTTTGATATCTAAAAAATAATATTGTGTATCATATGGAGAATAATTAAAACTTGTTTTATTGGCAGATATTATTAAGTTCATTTCATCTGCCGCATTTTTTATTGGAATTGCACTAAAGTTTTCGGATAATTCTTCCTTGGTAAAGACTACTTCTTTTAATCTATATATAAATTCCAGTAAGTCTACTTCATCATAAGGAAACTGAACTACTTTCTCATAGAAAAATAACATTTTGTCATGCATATCCAAGTGTTTTTGTTCCTCTCGTTCTTCATATTCTTCTTTGATAGCTTTTATATGGAATCTTTCTTCTTGTTGATTGATGTAATCTACTACTTTCGATAATGCGTTGTTAAAATTTTCCCTTTTCTCTAAAGAATAATTTTCACATCGAATTCCACTTGGCTTTTTGGTATATTTCCATTCTGATAAATCTCCTCCTAAAACGGATCTGGTTGAATCCGCAAAAACTATGGTATCGTCTACTACAAATTTTAAATTTGCATGATTACTATCAAAGGTATCATGAGAAGTTTCTGTTTCACCAATTGATGACAGGAAATATGAAATATTATCTACACAATCTACGCCAATACTTGTTAAGAGATCTGATAAGGCATAAGTAAATTCAAAGCATACCACTTCACTATTTTCTTTGGATAATCTTTCTATATTAGAAACACTTTCATGCTCTAACATATGATTTACGGCAGAAGCATAAAATTTAGGATCATAACTAAAACAATCACACATTTTAAGATAAATAAATATACTTTTTTCTAATTGATTAAAACCTTCCGGAATTTTCGATAATATTTGTTGTTTTAATCTACTATTGATATGATGCTTTTTCTCTAGTTGATTTGTTCTTTCTTTTTTCATAGAATCTAAGTATTCTTGATCCTTTTCACTGGCTAATAACTCTCTTTGTTCCAATATATATGGTTTTATTTTTTCTAGATATTGCAATTGTGGTTTTATTTTTTCATAACAAAATTCTGAAGTAAAATATTGACTTTGACAAAAATCAAGAAGAGTTGAATAAAACATAATATCTTTTTGGCTTTTCTCGGATATTGTCCCGTTTACTAAAAAATCTTTTATTTCTTGGCTAGGAATTGAGTTTTTGTTTTTTATAGGGACTCCATTTAGTCTAATAGGGACAAAACTAATATTATTAAAGATTTTATCCAATAAATGTTTCTTATAGCTTTCTCCTAAATGTTTCTTTAAGTCTTCTTTTCTATCTTCCTCAAAAAATGAGGAATTTAAAAAGGAATCTATATACTGAAAATCATTTTCAGTTATAGTATAACCATTTCTTTCTAAATCTTTTATTCTTTGATTAACCGCTGATGGCGCGTTTTTTACCCCAAGAGAAGATATTAGTGGAGTAAATGTGTCGTTATCCATTAGAAAATCTTCTTTTAAGTCCATAAAAATATCTTGAGTCATTGATATTCCTCCCTTATACTATATTCATGATAACATAAATAGACAATAATTAAAATATACTAAAAAAAATCCATTTCGGATTTTTCGTTCGTTATCACATTATTTCAAAACAGTATTTATTACTTAACCTATTTTTTATATTATTTTGCGAATAATACTCTTTCTGATTTGTATTGTTTGATAATGTAATATAATACAATACTAATATAGATTATTGTTGATATTATCATTAATGTGATATGTAGGATATTGATATTTCCTGCTGTAATATCTGTAAATATGGTTGTGAAGTTTAAGAATGGTATTACAGATATTAATGGTGTTGTTGTTATTCCTACCATGAATGCTATCATTCCTGGGAATAAAGATATAAATGTTAATGGAGTCAAGGCACTTTGTGCTTCTTTAAATGTTTTGGATGTAGATGCTATTGCGATACAAAGTCCACTGATAAAGAAAGAATATGTAATAATTACTAGGATGGCATAGATAATACTACTTAGTGAGTACATGGTATTTACTCCTTCATAAATGGTAAACATATCTTTTGTTAAAAATAGTGATATGACTGCTAGTACTAAACTTAATATACCTGTAATAATAGATGAAACTGTTACTCCTAAAAACTTACCAATGATAATATCTTTACTTTTCATTGGAAATGTAAGTAGAGTTTCTAGGGTTCCTCTCTCTCTTTCTCCAGCGGTTGTATCGGTTGCTGGATAGGTTGCTGATACTGTGATTGCCATTATAATAAATAGAAAAGCATAATTCTTAATATAGCTTGCAAAGAAGTTGTCTTCTTCTACTATTTTTTCTTCTACTGTAATAATATTTAATATTTCCTCTGGATTAATTTTTTGTTTACTTAAAGATTCTTGTTGTAATATTTCTTTATAGGTATTAAAGTAAGTTTCCATTAAGTTAGATGCATAAGTACTAGCATCTGAACTATTACTATGAATTGTATAATGGTTATCTTTTTTCGTGATGTATAGATTTATTTTTCCTTCTTCATACTTTCCTTTTAACTTTTTGGTTGTATTTTCCACTATGTCAATATCCATTTCTTTCGCTATTTGTTTTTCTGTTTCAGAAAGTTCATAATTAAAACCTATCTTATTATATTCCTTCGTATCTACATTCATTTGGGATTCAAATAAGGCTGACATCCCTATTACCAATAAGGGGATAAAAATAGGAATGACTAACATCATCGCAAGGGATTTTTTATCACGAAATAGTTCTCTTAGTTCTTTTTTTAAGATATTCCATAAATTATTCTTCATTATAGGCACCTCCTATTAAAGCAAAGAAAGCGTCTCGTAAATTTGTTGTTTTTGTATCTTTTTTGACTTCTTCTGGAGTTCCTGTTTTTATGACTTTTCCCTTATTAATCATAATGACTTTATCGCAGATATTTTCTGCTTCTTCCATATAGTGTGTAGAATATAAAATTGTTTTTTTCTTCTTTCTTTCACCTTTGATAAAATCTAGAATAATTTGACTAGAGATAATATCTAGACCTGTTGTTGCTTCATCTAAGATATAATATTTTGGATTGTGTACTAAGCATCTAGCAATATTTACTTTTTGTGTTTGACCAGTAGATAAATTTTCTATTTTGTTGTGTAAGAAAGAATCCATCTTTAACACTTTTGTTACTTCTTTGATTCTATTCTCTTGTTCTTCTTTTTCTACGCTATAGATGTCACAACACATCTTCAATAATTCATAACATGTTAGTGTATCATATAATTTTGTATTTCCTGATAAATAGGCAATTTGTTTTTTTATTTCAATTTCATTTTTTTGATATGTCATCTTATCAAATGTGATTTTTCCCTTGGTTGGTTCTAAAAGACCAGCTATCATTCTAAGTAGAGTTGTTTTTCCAGCACCATTTGGTCCCAATATTCCAATAATCTCACCATCTTTTGCTTCAAATGATATATCGCTGTCTGCAAAAAATTCTTCTTTTTTGTGTTTGTCGATAAAGTGTTCAAACTTTTTTGTTACATGTTCTACTACTATCATTTTTCTCTCCTATATCTATATTATTTTGTATTTGACATACATTTTAATCATACTAGATATTTTAGTATTACACAACTTTTTTAATATAAAAAACAAACCGTTTGGTTTGTTTTTAGCTATTACATTCGTAACAAATTCCTGATTTATCAAGGTAAGAATTTAGTTTATCCTTTAAATTGTCAACTCTTTCTTTTGTCCAATACTCACTTGGTTCATCATACCCTTTCGTATCATAGGCAGTTTCATCATCAAATCCTAAAATTTTTCCGTTACTCATAAATATTACTGCTGGAACATAGACTCTAGGATTTCCTTCTTCATCTTCTGGTAAATAATCTTTTAAAAGATTTACAATTGTCTGATAATTTTTGGTATTATCCTGTCTATCTTCTCTGATGTTATAATACATAATTTCTGGTATATTTCTATCTTTGGCTAATTCATTTAAATAGACTGTATATTGCTGGCACCATTTGCATTCTGGAAATCCTAAATATACAACTCCTGTTCCATCTTCTAATGTATCAATAACTTCATCAATAGCTGCATATCTAAATTTATTATCTTTATCTACTAATGTGTATTCTTCTGAAAACTTTTCTGCATCACTTTTTACTGTTTGTTCTTCGTTTTTATTACCTACCAGCAGAAAAATAATTATAGCTACTAATATAACAATAATAATTCCCATTGTAATGATAATACCTTTGTTTTTCATTTTACTTCACCTCATCCTGATATTACCATAAAATAATTTTAAATAAAATAAATTACAACTAAACTTTGCGTTTACCTTCTATTTTTTCCTTATGGCTCTTTTTCCATTCTTTAATTTGTTCTAGTCGTTGCTTAAATCTTACTTCGTTTCCTAATACTCCGGGATGATAATATGTTTTTCCCAGTAAGGATTCTGGCAAGCAGTCCATCGTTGTTAATTTGGCATCTGTATCGTGGGCATACTGATACCCTTCTCCATAGTGAAGATTTTTCATTAATTTGGTTGGAGCATTACGAATGACTAGTGGAACTGGTTCTGCTAACATTTTTTTGGCATCGGCACTTGCTAATTGGTAAGCAACATCACAAGAGTTTGATTTTGGGGCTAGTGACATATATATTACTGCTTCTGATAAGTGAACATTGCATTCCGGCATACCGATAAAGTGGCAAGCATGATATACGTTAATTGCTACATTTAGAGCGTTAGTATCTGCTAGTCCAATATCTTCTGCAGCAAATCTTGTAATACGTCTTGCAATATAAATTGGATCTTCTCCTGCCTCTAACATTCTAGCAAGCCAATACACTGCAGCATCTGGATCACTATTTCTCATCGATTTATGTAATGCTGAAATAATATTATAATGCTCTTCTCCATTTTTATCATATAATAACGTTTTCTTTGTTAAGCAATCTTCAAGGATATCTTCTGTTACTTTTAAAGTTCCATCTTTCTCTTCTTCCGCATTGGTAATAATCATATCTAATGTCGTTAGTGCGCTTCTAGCATCTCCATTGGAAAAAGTAGCAATGGTTTTTAAATCTTCTTCTTTGATATCTATTTTTTCTTTTCCAAAACCTTTTTCAGATGTGATTGCTCTTTTTAAAAGTATTAGTATGTCTTCACTGGATAGCTCCTTTAACACAAACACTCTGCATCTAGAAAGAAGGGCGTTATTAATTTCAAACGATGGATTTTCTGTTGTTGCACCAATTAAGATAATAGATCCCTTTTCAACAAACGGTAAAAATGCATCCTGTTGAGCTTTATTAAACCTATGAATTTCATCAACAAATACGATTGTTCTTATACCTAATCTTTTATTCTTTTCGGCATCTTCCATTACTTTTTTGATTTCTTTAATTCCAGATGTTACTGCAGAAAAAGTAATAAACTCTGATTTCGTTTCATTGGCAATAATTCTGGCTAAGGTTGTTTTTCCTACTCCAGGAGGTCCCCAGAAAATCATAGAAGAAATATTATCACTTTCTATCATTCGTCTTAATAATTTATTTTCACCAATTAAATGCGTTTGCCCTACTACTTCACTTAACTTTCTTGGCCTCATACGAGAAGCTAGAGGTTCATTCCTTGATTTTTCAAATAATGATGCTTGTTCCATGATACTCCTCCTTTTTTACTACTATTTTAACTCATTTGTATTAAAGAAGAAATTGATTTTTATTTGATTACAAAAGTCACAGATATTTCCTCATCCGAAGCATCCGTTACAAACCTGTAAGTTCCTGGTTTTAATTTTCCATAAATCCATTCCCA
>CALVRR010000025.1 GCA_944358705.1 uncultured Bacilli bacterium | reverse complement strand
CAAAGGATGTCTTTTTATAAATATAATAATACACTTAAAAATGAAACAAGCATCACAACCACTAAAATAATGGATACAACTTTAACAGCTTTTTGACTCATTAATATACACCTCAATAATAATTATAAAATAAATGTCTAAAAAAGTAAATTTCTTTTTTTCATAGATACAAACTTCACTGAATAAATTGTACAAAGGTGAAAGAATGAAAGAACTAATAAACAAAATAAGACAAAACAAATTAGTAACTCTATTAATTATTATAATGATTATCTCTATTATTTTAGGAATTCTATTTCCAGCAATCATTACAAAAGAAGACAAAAGCTTAATTATAGATAGTGTAAAAACATTTATCTCTGGAATCAAACAAAATAACATGAATTATCTATCCGGCATCCTCCAAAGTATTTCAAATAATTCTTTAGTAACCATACTGGTATGGATATTAGGAATTTCTATCATAGGAATCCCACTAATACTACTAATCATATTTTTTAAAGGATTTCTAGTAGGATTCTCTTTTACTAGTATATTAATAACCTATGGAATATCTGGAATAATAAAAGCCATCATCTACACACTACCTAACATAGGTAATTTACTAGCTACTTTTCTATTAGGATATTACGCTATCACATTTTCTATAATGATATTTAAAAACATATTTAAAAAAGAAAACAGGAATTGGCAACCCATCGTAAAAAGATACATAAAAAT
The DNA here is from genome assembly GCA_944358705.1 of uncultured Bacilli bacterium. Lineage (GTDB taxonomy): Bacteria > Bacillota_I > Bacilli_A > RF39 > UBA660 > Faecimonas. Next base: position 25,104 of record CALVRR010000025.1, on the reverse strand, counting down.
CGGACTTTTTTTCTTAATATTTTCCATCTTGATTTCCCTAGTAGAATGTTTTCTTATTCCAAAAATATTATATTTTATATAAAAGATATCCAGAGATATCTTTTTTCTTTTTTTAAACTACGATATAATAATAAAAGGTGGTAATATGAAAAAAGAAAAAGTAGTGATTGGAATCAGTGGCGGAGTAGACTCTGCAGTTTCCGCATGTTTATTAAAAGACGCTGGATACGAAGTAATCGGTATGACAATGAAACTATTAGATGATGAAAAAACAACAGCAGCCATAACCGATGCCAAGAGAATCTGTGAACAAATAAATATTCCTCACTATATATTAGACATTACAAAAGAATTTAAAGAATTAGTAATTAATAACTTTATCGAAGCTTACAAAAATGGACAAACACCAAATCCATGTGTTATCTGCAATAAAAACTTTAAATTTGGACTATTTTTTGACCAAGCAAAAAAATTAGGTGCAAACTATATCGCAACAGGTCATTATGCAAAAATAGAAAATAATAAATTAAAAATGAGTGAGGTAAAAGAAAAAGACCAATCTTATTTCCTATGTCAAATACCAAAAGAAGTTCTACCTCATATCATATTTCCATTAGAAAAATATAAATCCAAAGAAGAAACTAGAAATTTAGCTAGAAAATACCATTTACCAATAAGTGAAAAAAAAGATAGTCAAGAAATTTGCTTTATTCCAAACGACGATTATAAAAAATTCTTAAACAACAAAATCATAAATCAAGAAGGAAATATTACTCTAAAAGATGGAACTATCCTTGGAAAACATCACGGATTGTACCAATACACCATAGGTCAAAGAAAGGGATTAAACATCTCTTATAAAGAACCCTTATATGTAATTGAATTAAAGAAAGAAAATAATACAGTAATAGTAGGAATAAACGAAGATTTACAAAAAGATTCCCTAAATGCAACAAATATGAATTATTTAATAGAAAAAGAGGCATTTTTTACTACGGACAAACTATATGCCAAAATAAGATCTAGAAGCAATTTAGAAGAAGTAAAAACAGTAAAAGAATTAGAAGACAAGACCTTAAAAATAACATTCAAACATCCTCTACGCGCAATTACTCCAGGACAATATATTGCCTTCTATAACGAGAAAAAAGAGTGTTTAGGTGGTGCTTTTATCCAAAGGTAAACTAGACAAAAAAGAACCAAGAAAATCTGTCAATTTACACTTGATTATTCTACAACTTATGTCTATAATTATATTAGGAGGGTAAAATAACAATGAAAGAATTAAACGTAGTATTAACAGAATTAGGAATTAGCAAAGTAAGACTTGCAAAATACTTAGGTGTATCAAGACAAATGTTATATAATTATCTAGCAATCGATAACCTAAATGACTGGCCAAAGGAAAAAGCTGCAAAATTACTAAGTTTATTAAATATAGATAATATTGAAAACTTAAAAGATATAAAAATCAATGGAGAATACATCATAGAAGTAGAAAATAGATTAAAAGAAGGAGTAAAAGACTCATCAAACAAAGAAGTGATTGCCGACTTAAAAGGTTTTAATAAAAAAGAACAAGAACTACTATCAGATATAATTAATTTATTAAAAGAAAAACTAGCAACCGATAAAACCAAAGATACCTACAATACTTACTTATATTTACATCACTTTCTTCAATCTATGGAAACAACCGAAGAATTAAAATATATTCTAGCCTATATGTCAAAATCACTTGGATTTACAGATCCTATGGAATTTGTATTTAATAGCGATAAACAATTTATTTTTGAAAGTATTATGTTCAGTGCTATGACTTTATATAATAGTGGTGGAGCATCAAAGAATAAGATTAGTGAAACTCATAAACGTTTCGTTCAAGATATTGAACACAAAAAAGAAGAAAAACTATCTAGAACCCAGGAATTAAACTCAGCCAAAGTTCAAGCACTAGCAGAACTAGGATACACAGAAATTAATGAAGATAATGCCAAAGAAGTATTTGAAAAGATTGCGGAGATTCAATCAAGAAAAGTATAAATATAGATTCCAAAAGGAATCTTTTTTACTATAAAACATAAGAGAGTAGGGGAGGACATAACAAATGGAAAATATGATAATCTGGATTATAATATTATTATTAATAGTTTTTTTAGGAAAAATAATAGAAAATAAATTATCAAATAAAAATTCTCCAACAACTAAAGAAAATACAAATACAGTAATATATAAACAAAAATCATTCATGACACCATCAGAAAACAATTTTTATCAAAAATTGAAGCCATTAGAATCACAATACAAAATCATACCGCAAATAAATCTAGGAGCAATTATAGACAAAATTGCAGACACAAAATTCCAAACAGAATTGTTTAGAAATATTGATTACGGAATCTTTACCAATGATTTTTCAAGAATTTTATTATTAATTGAATTAAATGATCCTTCACATGAACAACCTCAAAGAAAGCATAGAGATATGAAAGTTCATGAAATATGCAAAAATGCTAATATACCCATTATAACATTCTATACTAATTATCCAAATGAAGAACAATATGTATTAAATAGAATAATGAACGAAATTAACAAGAATAATACAACAATAGTAGCACCTGAAAATAATAACATGAACACTCCAGAAAGAAGTTAACATAATATCAATTATAGGAAGTAAGAATAATGTAAAAAATATGGATAAAATATATAGATAAACGTCCGTTCACATCATTAAATAATCCTTAAATAATATTCCTATATACTAATACTATGTTTATTATAATTAATAAATAAAAAATATTTGGATAACATATAATTATAAATCTTAATTTTAAATAAAATAAATTTTTTTAAATTTATTTTTTTATTTTATTTAATATATAATAAACAATAAATAAAAAACACCTATGATATATATATCAACTTACCATATTAATTTCTAACAATAAAATATACCTTTATAATACTCTATACATCCCCTCTTCTCTTTTAAAAATTAAAATAGGGGGAGTGTTCTAGAATGAATCGAAAGTTCATAAAACGGATAATTATCCATCTCAATTCATTTTAGAATACTTCACTAAAATCAATCAAAATAAAAAAAGATGGGTAATTGTTCATCTCGATTCATTTGAGAGCACTTCGCTAAAATCAATCGAAATAAAAAAAGATGGGTAATTATCCATCTCGATTCATTTGAGAGTATTCTAAATTTTTACATAATATTTATATTTAAGGAAATACTATAATTAAGGAGGTATTATAAATGAATAAAGGAACAATAAAGTGTGATGTTGAAACTTGTAAGCATAACAATTGTGAAAAAGGTTGTTGTGAACTAGAAGAAGTTAAAATCAGTTGTACATGTAATAATGATTGTTGTAAAAAAACAGAAGAAACAATCTGTCAAAGTTTTAAAAAATCAAAGTAGGGGACTTAAAATAAAAAAACACCTTCTATTTAGTTGGTGTTTTCTTTGGCTCTTCTCCTACTCTCTCCCCTTCTCCAGTTAGAAATCTTTGATAACATTCATCAGACATTTCTCGAAAAGAAAGAAGTCCATTATCTATAACTTTACCTGAAGGTAATACTTTCGCAATATTTTGAGAAATAAGTATACCATCTTCACGATGTATAGCATCAAGACAATTAGATATATTAGACAATACATTATACTGATAAGAATTTACTTGTGTTGGAAAAACTGCATCGATAGATTGAGGCCGAATAAAAGCAATAACAAAATTATGTTCAGAAACCGCATCAAAACAGGAAAAATCATCAAGTGTTAAATCTTTATGAAACAACTTAGATAATTGATACATAATTTCATCTTCATGAAATCTTTTCGTTACCGTAGCTTCTAAGTAATCCTTCTCCCCTACTATCACTACTCCACATTGTTCGTGATTAATTGGATATTTATAAATATCTTCATCTAATAATAGAGACTTTAAATCAAAATCTCGAAACTTATGAAACATTACTTTTTCTTCTGCAGTCGAAGTATTAGTAGCATCTCTTAAAAAAATACCAACAGCCTCCAAAAAAGGAATAGACACCTGTGGAAGATATGGAGGATAACACTCAAAATCATATCCAAAATCTTGTTTATCTTTAATATAATAAATGTTTTTATCAGTAAGTCTATAGATGTCTTGTAATTTTTTTACCGCATCCAAAATATAATTTTTCTTATCCTCCGATATATGAAATGGTAAAAATAAAGAAAGTACTTTTTTTAAAGAAGAAATATCACCATTTTCTAATTGAACAATCTCCGAAGCAATATGAATAATTGGAATTCCTCTATCCCAATACTCGCTATATTGATGATGAATAAAATCAGGAACATTTTCTCCAAAAATATAACTACCTCTTAAATTCAATTTAGAAGAAAAATTAGAATCACTACTACTATCAATAGATATAATTTTAGGACTATTTTCTAATATATATGCTGTAGCAACTTCCATATCACTCTAACTCATCCAAAATACTATTACCAATAGGTGGCATCTCTACTTCAAAATTATCAGCAATCGTTGCACCAATATCTGCAAGAGTATCAAAAGCTTCCAAACGATGAGGTTTTAAAAAATTACGACTATAAAGAATCACAGGAACATTTTCTCTGGTATGATCTTTCCCTGCAAAAGTAGGATCATTTCCATGATCAGCAGTGATAATCAACAAATCATCCATATCTAATTTATTTAATATAATAGGAATCTCAACATCCAATTCCTCAATAGCTTTCCCATATCCTTCAACATCTCTAGCATGACCATACAAACTATCAAAATCAGATAAATTAACCATACAAAGACCAGTAAAATTCTTATCAATAATATCCGTAAACTTATTAATAGCTTCCATATTATTACTAGCCTTCATCGTCTTATTAATTCCTTGTCCATCAAAAATATCATTAATTTTACCAATACCAATAACATTATAACGATGTTCAACCAAACTATCCAAAACACTTTTTTGAGGAGGTTTTACAGAATAATCACGTCGTTCACTATGCAAAAACTTATAATGACCTGCTGTACCAGTAAAAGGTCTAGCAATCACTCTTCCAACTCTCCATTCCTCTCTTAATGTCAACGCACGAATACGTTCACAATATTGATAAAGAGTCGCAATAGGAATGCAATCTTCATGAGCGGCAACCTGCAAATCAGAATCAGCCGAAGTATAAATAATTAAAGCTCCATAGTTCTGTTGCCTCTCTCCTAACTCTTGAATAATAGAATCATCTTGACAACACTTATTACCAATAACTCTTCGTCCAGTAACCTGCTCAATTCCATTCAAAATATCAAAAGTAAACCCCTGATTAAATGTTTTAAATGGAATATGGTTTTCAATCCCCATCATTTCATAATGTCCATTCAAACTATCCTTACCAGCATTTCTAGGTTTCGCAATCGTATAATATGCTTCTACTTCTTTATTTTCATTCATATTTAACGTATCTAAAAAACCAATCTTTTTTAAATTAGGAATAAACAAATCATATTGTTCCTTAATATGTCCCAAGGTATTAGCGCCAGTATCTCCATAATTAGAAGCATCACTTGCTTCTCCAACACCAAGCGAATCCAATACCATTAAAAAAATCCTCTTAAATTTCATACTTATTCTCCTTTATGTTCCCTAGGATGATATTTTTTATAATCTGCTTCAACTTTTTCATCACTAACATGAGTATAAATCTTGGTAGTAGAAATATCAGAATGACCCAACATCTCCTGAATACTTCTTAAATCAGCACCATGACTAAGTAAATGAGTTGCAAAACTATGACGAAGAGTATGCGGCGAAATATCAGGATTTAATCCCTTATCCAAAAGTAAACCTTTTAGAATTTTAAAAAAACCCTGTCTAGTAATTTGCTTACCATGATTATTCAAAAACAAAGCATCCTCTTGCCTTTGCTTTTTTAAAAGAGGTCCTCGATGTTCTAAATACTTTTTCAAATAAAAAATGCCATATTCCCCAATAGGAATTTCTCTTTCTTTCCTTCCTTTACCCATGATACGAATCATACCATTTTCTAAATCAATTTGATTCGTTGTAAGACTAACCAATTCACTCACTCTAAGTCCTGCACCATACATTAATTCTAACATAGCTTTATTACGATAGTCAAATGGAGTAGATAAAGGGATATCCAAAAGCAAATCAACTTCTTCTACCGTTAAAGATCTAGGAAGTTTTTTACTAAGTTTTGGTCTAGAAATAAACAAAGAACTATCCTCTTTAACAAGATTTTCTTTCAGCAAATATTTATGAAAATTTTTAATAACAGTTAAATTATGAGCCAAGGTACTTGTACTTTCCGCATCTCCTCTAACTTTTAAAAACTCTTTAATATCTTCACTACGAATATCTCGTACATTATTAATTCCGCGATTATTCAAAAATTCAAAATAAACATTCAAATCATTCTGATAAGATTTTACCGTTTGATCAGTTAATCCTTTTTCAAATAAACAATACTGAATAAAGTCAACAATAGCATCTTCTATTTTCATAGTATCACCAAATAAATTATAGAATAAAACAAAGAAAAATACAAATAGATGCCAGAAAAATAGCTAAAATCCTATGATAAATTAATCGAAACAATATCGACGCTCAAAAAGAAAAAGAATCTTTTTGAAATCAATATCAAAAAATTATATCATCAAAGAAATAAATTAAAAATAACTATTTAAAATCGAACGTTTTTTTGATAGAATAGAAATGGTGATATTATGAATAAACCTTTAGCTTTAAAATTAGCCCCTACTACCCTATCCGAAGTAATAGGCCAAAAACATTTAGTAGGAGAAGGAAAAATATTAACAAATCTTGTAAAAAATAAAAAATTATTCTCTATGATTCTATATGGAAAACCAGGAATTGGGAAAACTTCTATTGCGAATGCGATTATCAAAGATTTAGGAGAAAGATATCGCTTTTTAAATGCCACGATAAATACAAAAAAGGACTTGGACGTAGTAATTGAAGAAGCAAAAATGTACGATGGAATGATTCTAATTATGGATGAAATTCATAGATTAAATAAAGATAAACAAGATATTTTGTTACCACAATTAGAAAGTGGACTAATTACCTTAATTGGAATGACCACATCTAACCCATATCATGCAATCAATCCAGCAATTCGAAGTAGATGTCAATTATTTGAGTTAAAAGAACTAGAAACCAAGGATATTATCGAAGGATTAAAAAAAGCCATAAACCACCCAGATTTAAAAGATATAGAAATCGATGACAAAAGTATCGAATTAATTGCAAAGCTTTCTGGAAACGACTTAAGATACGCTTACAATCTATTAGAAATTGCTTTTTACTCTACTGACGATAAAAAAATAACAGAAGAAAAAATAAGAAAGATTAATAATAAACCCGTCTTTTTTTCCGATAAAAATGGAGAAGGACACTACGATGTCTTAAGTGGTCTACAAAAATCCATCCGTGGTAGTGATGTCGATGCTGCCCTACATTATCTAGGAAGACTAACTGTCGAAGGAGATTTAGAGTCGATTTATCGAAGATTATCCGTAATTGCCTATGAAGATATAGGCCTAGCCAATCCAGCCATCGGTCCTAGATTAGATGCAGCAATTAACGCCGCAGAAAGAATAGGATTACCAGAAGCAAGAATTCCATTAGGTACCATTGTAACAGAAATGGCTTTATCACCAAAAAGTAATACTGCACACATTGCTTTTGATGAGGCACTAAAAGATATCGTAGATGGCAATGTAGGAACAATACCAAAACACATAAAAACAAACTCCCCAGACTATAAATACCCTCATAACTATAAAGGAGCCTACGTCGTCCAACAATACCTACCAGACAAATTAAAAAACAAAAAATACTATCATCCAAAAGATATCGGATATGAAAAAAATATAAAAGAAATTTATGAACGTTTAGAGAAACTAAAAAATCAAGGCTAATACAAGCCCTGATTTTTTTATGCATTTTCTAAGATAAATAATTCAATTAAAAAGCTTCCATCTACATCCGTAGTCTTAATTTTTAAATCCATATCAGAAAGTTTACGAAAAATAGAACGTAACTCACTTAAAGAATAAAAAGTTGTTAACTCCCTAGTCTTTTGTATACGATAAGGTTTTTCTCCTAAAACATCCGCAATTTGTTGATTAGAATAACCTTTTTTTTCTAAAACCTTCACCTGATACATAATCAAAAACTGACTAGCAAAAAGTCCAATAAGTGATAAAGGTTCCATAGAATAACTAAGTAATTCTTGATATTTTTCTAAAGCTTTTTTCTTATTCTTAGAAGCAAGTACACGTACAAATTCAAAAGTCAAATCCCTAGAATCCCCTAATTTTTTAATGACTAAATTATCTACATCAGCAATAGTAATTTTTTTACTATCATAACAATATAACTTTAATTTGTCACATTCCTGATGAAGTCTAGAAATATCTTCCAAACAGTCCGTAACTAACCTTTTAACAACACCGCTTTCCAGTTGATATCCTTGGAATTCTTGCTTTACAAAACTAGTCGCATCGATACCAAGAGAAATAACTTCTAAATATTTCTTTAATTCTTTGGTAATCTTTTTCGTATTATTTAATTTTCTAGCCGTAACAAAAACCAAAATACTATCCAAGGAATTCTGAAAATATTTAAATAAATGTTTTATATCTTTCTCATTATCATCACTAGAAAAAGACTCGATATGTGAAATAACAATAACTTTTTGTTCTGAAAAAAGACCATAAGTATCCAAATCTTCCAAGGCCGAAGATAAAGGAACTTCTTCTAAATCATACGAATGAACAGGACAAGAAGAAAACCCTTTTTCTTCCATAATTTCTTTCATTTTTAAAGATATTAAATAATCATCTTCATGTTCTAACAAATAATTATTTTTCATCTCTTAACACTTTCTCAATATGTGTATAAATCTTTGGTAAAGCATCCTTCGTCTTTCCTCCACCTTGAGCAAACGTAGGACTACCTCCACCATTACCTAAAGAGGATACACTAGCATCTTTTACAATAAGACCACTATTAGCATGACAATTACTACGAGATAGAAAATTAACACTTCCATCCTCTTTGATATTAGCAAAGAAAACAAATCCAGTTCCCATCTCTTCAATCATCGCATCACAAACACTCTTAAGAAGATTAATATCTTTATTTTCAACAGTCATAAGAAGTCCAAAAGTACCATTATAATCTTTAATATGTTCACGGTAAATATCTAAATTAGAAAGTACTTGTTTTTCTCTTAAATCATGATACTTTTTCTCTAAATCACGAACTTCTTGTTGTACATACTGTAACTCATTTCGATTGAAAATAATATCTTTATAAGACTCTGGCTTATTATTATCAATATCAACATCAAAATCAAGTTTTATTCCAACCTCTTTAGCATCATCTAAAATTTCTTTTGCTTTCATTAATAATTTAATCATTTCATCGTTATAAGGTTTGATAATTTCAAATAAAGTATCTTCAATCCTAGCTCCAGTAACACCTTCAATTCGATATAAATTACTTCCTTTAGACTCATAAGAAGAGATTGCAAATTTTTCAATATCCTTTGTATTAGTAGCATGAGTACCACCACAAAGTTCAATAGATTTTCCTATTTTAACTACACGAACAATATCTCCATACTTTTCACTAAATAATGCCATAGCCCCAATTTGTTTTGCTTTATCAATTGGCATCACTTCTGTAGAAATAATAATATGTTTATTTATCATATCATTAACAAAATTTTCAACTTCAATAATCTTATCATCCGTAAGTTTTCCAGCATATGTGAAGTCAAAACGAAGTTTATCACCATCGACATAACTTCCCGCTTGTCTAATTTGACTAGATACACATTGCTGTAAGGCATATTGTAACATATGAACACTAGAATGATTAGATTCTGTTCTCTTACGACGATCCTTATCTAAAATAATTTCACATTCATCATTTGCACTAATATATCCATCAAGTAACTTCACTTTATGAATATGTTGTCCATTAGGAGCTTTAAAACAATCAAGTAAACGAGCTTTAAAGTTCTTACCAATAATCATACCAGTATCACTAACTTGTCCACCACTTTCCGCATAACAACAAGTTCTTTTTAACGCAATATAACAATCATGATCAACTCTGTCAACAATATTGTCTTTAGAAAAAATTGCTAACACATTTGTCTTTAATCGATAAATTCCATAAACGAATTGACTATCCTCTTTAAAGTCTAATAATACTTTTTTCTGACTAGCCATAGCAGACTTATTCTTAGCATTTTTCTTGGCCATTTCCTTTTGAATATTCATATATTTATCAAACTCTTCACGAGATACCTTATATCCAAGCTCTGTTAAATATTCTTCCGTAAGTTCAAAAGGGAAACCATAAGTATCATATAAACGGAAAGCATCTTCTCCACTAATCGTTCCATCGATAGACTCCTCTACCAATTCCTTTAATCTTCTTTCTCCAGCTTCCAAAGTTTTTAAGAATAATTTTTCCTCTTCTAACACCAAAGTTTCTACTTTTACCCAGGCATCCGTTAAATATGGATAGGCTTCTTTCATAACCTCAACTACTTCAGAAACAATCTTATATAAAAATGGACATTCTAACCCTATATTTTTACCAACTCTAACACTACGACGAAGTAGACGTCTTAAAACATAACCTCGTCCATTATTATCAAAGAAAGCACCATCTGCCAAGGCAAAAGTAATAGCCCGAATATGATCAGCAATAATTTTAAATTCTTTTTGCCCATCATAACGAAAACCAGCCAACTCTTCAATATGTTTAATAATTGGTTGAAACAAATCTGTTTCAAAATTACTATCTACATTTTGAAAAATACAACACCAACGTTCAAGTCCTGCACCAGTATCGATATTCTTACTAGGAAGTTCCTTATATTCTTCTCTTGGAACCCCATCCTTGGCATTAAACTGACTAAACACATTATTCCAAATCTCTACAAATCTTTCTTGTTCTTCATCATTTCTAAATTTCTCTAACGCATCATGATTTGGATCATACTTTTCTCCACGGTCAAAGAATATTTCAGAATCAGGTCCACAAGGACCTTCTCCTATCTCCCAGAAATTTTCCTTAAGCTTTACTAAGTGACTTTCATCTAGTCCAACATCAATCCATTTCTGATAAGCTTCATAATCCTCTGGATAAACCGTTACATAAATTAATTCTTTAGGAATAGCAAACCATTCTTCACCGGTTAACAATTCAAAAGCATATTCAATTGCTTCTTCTTTAAAATAATCCCCAACGGAAAAGTTCCCCATCATTTCAAAGAAAGTTTGATGACGTTTTGTAATACCAACATTATCAATATCATTCGTACGAATACATTTTTGAATATTAACAAGTCGACGACAATCTGGTACTTCTCTTCCATCAAAATATTTTTTTAATGGCGTAACACCAGCATTAATCCATAATAGACTATCATCTCCAATAGGAACAAGCGAGGCACTTTCTACTTTTTTATGCCCCTTACTTTCAAAAAATCTATACCAAGTATTTCGAATGTCATTATGACTCATATATTTCATATTACTTCTCTCCTTCATGTGTATTTATATCTTCTAGTATCTCAGATAACCTGTTTTGATAATCTTCTAAACTACCATTATTAAACAAGAAATAATCACTATAAGCAATAGGTCCACCCTTCGCTAAATTTTCAATTTCTGAAATATCCCGGTAAACCGTATCCTCTTTTGCCCAGGGACGATCTTTTCGATTAGCAATACGTTCATAACGTAATCTTTTATCAACAACAATACAAACTAGTTTTAAGAAAGGAAAACGTTCAATCAAGTATTTATACTCATACCAAGAATAAAGACCATCTAAAACAACATCACCCTTTTCTAAAGCTTCACGAATTTCTGGTTCCAAAAATTTTGCATAACATTCTGGACCATGTTCCTGTCTTAATTTTTCACGAAACTCTTTTTCACTTTTTCCATCCGGTGTTCTAGCAATTCCTGCTTCCGCCATCAATTTATAGGTAACTCCTCCAAAATAGATTTTTGTCCATCCTTGATTTTCTAAATAATCGGTAGCAATACTTTTACCACTACCACACATTCCAATAACAGCAACTAACTTATTCATATAACCTCTCCTTCCATATTTGCTTCTAACCCCATAATTTTATCCGCTTCAGAATACAACCTTTCTTTGGATGTATTACGAACAATATAATCATAATCTTTATAATCTTCCATCTCAATCTCTGTAACATGCCTTTTTTCATTTTCAGTAAGATGATTATCATAATTTTCACGAATCACATGAATAATTTTAATCTCTGGAAATCTTCGTTTTAACTCTTCAAATTCAAATAAAAGTCTACCATCGGTAATAATAAAAACATCAAAAAAGTTTTTTAAAATTTCAACATCCTCACAAAGACGGTCTAACAAAAAATATTTTTTGCCAAGCTGATTTTGAATAATTTCAATTCCCATCTCTTGCAAAAACTCTCTTGGCTTTTCATTCATATTTCCATTCCAACTAAAATAGTTCTTCGCATATTCATAAAGAGGTGTAGTAATATGTAAAATACATGCATTATGACCAGCAAAATCATATTGTGTTTTCATATATCTACCCATTAAATCCTTACCTGACCCCGCTTTACCTGCCAATAAATATATTTTCATAACTCCTCCTTAAAACAAATAAAAGACCTAGCTAGGAGTGCATAACACACGGTACCATCCTAACTTGGTCTTAATTAAAATAACGGCCTGACCGATAAAGCTCATAAAGGAGCTTCTTAAAGCTAGAACATATCGTTTTCACCAACCACGATCTCTCTACATATTCTAATTCTTTAATACTTATCTTTACTCAACACTTTATATTATTATTCCACATCTCCAATAACCCTACCAACGACATCCATTTTTTCGTTAATAAAAGTTAAAATAATTTTTCCAGCGGCAATTACCGGAGTTGCAACAATCATACCTATAATACCAAAGAAATGTTGGAAAATCAAGAGTCCTAACATAATTGTTACAGGATGTAATTTCATAGTATGACCCATAATCAATGGCTGATAGAAATTATTTTCAAGTAACTGTACCACAATAATCGAAATAACACAACAAACTCCAACCACGGGTGACATAGTAAACCCAACAATAACAATAGGGATTGCTCCAATATACGGTCCAAAATAAGGTATAATATCCGTTAAAGCACAAAAGAATGCAAACACTAACGGAGCTTGAATACCACTAAGAGTAAGACCGATACCTTGTGTAATAAACACAAGAGTCATAATTAGTAAAATCCCCTGAACATAACTTCGTAAAGATTCATTTAAACGAACAATAAGTTCCGTAGCTCCTTGACGCCATCCTCTAGGTAAAAAAGAGATAAAAGAATGATTTAATTTATCAAAATCAAACAACATATAAAAACCAATCATTAAACCTAAAAAGAAAGAAACACCACCACTAATAATAGAAGAAACTAAATTAAAAGCCATATCAGGAACTTTCGTCGAAAAATTCACACCAAAAGTTTCAATAGTATGATAAATATGATCTTTTACATTAGAAAAATCATAATTAAACGTATGATTTAAATCAATAATAATATCATTGAAAAATCTTTTAAAATCTTCCACCAATCCAGGCAGATTACCAATAAAATCTTTTACCTGAGATCCCATAGTCGGAACTAATAACGCAATAATTAAAAATAAAATAGCAATAAATAATAAATAAACCAAAATACAAGCTAAAATTCTAGGCATTTTCTTTCCTTGCAACCGTTTGACTAACGGATCTAAAAGCCAAGCAATAATAAGACCTACAAAAATAGGAGAAATTACTGCCAAAAACTCACCAAGAAAATGTAGTGCATGCCATTCTTTTACTAAATAAGTACCAAGTAAAATTAATGCAATAATTGCCATAACATAAACAATATGAATTAATTTTCTAGAAGTAGATAAAATATCATTTAAACTACCAATATCTACTTCCTTCTCTTTTTTTCGTCGAAACATAAAAAAGCTCCTTTCAAACTATATTACCTACCTACTATAATAAATATTATAACATACTTTAACTAAAATAAAATGAAAAACAAGATAATTTTTGATATAATAATCCTAGGTGAAAAAGATGTATACAATAAGTCATAATATAAAAAAAGAATTCGTAATAAAAAACTCAAGATTTATTACAGTATTAATAAAAATAAATGACCAAGAAGAAATAAAAAAACACTTAGAACACATAAAAAAAGAATACCCAAGAGCAACTCATTATTGCTACGCCTATAAACTTGGAAACACAATAAAAAAAGCATCCGATGACAAAGAACCAAGTGGAACCGCTGGAATACCCATGCTAAATGTTTTAGAAAAAGAAGATATCACAAATATATTAGCAGTGACAATTCGTTATTTCGGAGGAATAAAACTAGGAGCGGGAGGATTAATTAGAGCTTACAGCAAATCCGTAAAAGAAACTTTGAAAGAAGGAAAGAAAAAACTGTTAATTCCAGGCATAAAATGTAATATAACCTTCCCTTATTCCAAAGAAAAAGAAATACTAAAAAAAATACCTCCAGAAAATATAAGAAAGAAAAAATATTTAGAAAAAGTAACTTACCAAATACTACTTCCAGAAACAGAAATATTACCAAACGACCTAGAACAAGAAATTTTAGAAAAAATATACATAGAAAAGGACTAGTTCAAACTCTCTAGTCCTTTTTAAATTCTTCCACTTTCTCTTAATTTTTTAAACTGTAACAATTTCCTATAATAACAATTAGGACATAATGCCTGATAAGTAACCATATCAGAATCCATAATTTGACTACCTTGAAAAGTAGTTTTCCCATTTTCTTTGCGTACACTAAATAACGCTTCCCTACCACATTCACAAAAAGTAGGAATTTTTAAAAGAACCTGGGATAATTCCAATAATCGTCGTGCTCCCTCAAATCCACTGGTACGAAAATCCGTTCTTAATCCATAACACAAAACAGCAATATGTAGTGTAATCGCCACTTGCAACAATTGATCAACTTGTTTTGCACTAAGTAGATGAGCATCGTCAATAACTAATAAGGAAAGGTTGGGAAATTGCTTTTTCATAGTAAGGAAAAGATTTTCCTCCTCACGAATTAGATAATCATATTTTGTATCTTTAAGATGAGTCGTAACCGGGGCCATGATCATCATAGACAATCCATGTCTTATAAATGCTTTTTTAACACGGAAAGCCTGAGCACTTTTATCACCATGCACAGTAGCATATTGAAAAGCCAAACGACTCATAGTTCTCTACGCCTCTTAAAATAAACATATCCAAAAATACTAAGCCCCGTCATTAAAACTATCGTACCAAGGAACCAAAATAACAAAGAATTTTTAGAAGTATTTGGTACTTGAACCTCTAAAGCATCATACATACGGAAGGTTTGAACATCCCCTACTTCTTTCACTTCAAAAGTAAGAAGAGAATCATTACGTACATACCCTTCTGGAGCTTTTACTTCATTTAAGGTATAAACACCAGGAACCAATTTTTCAATTCTTTTCGCAGTATCCTTAGAATCCCATTCCTCAATAACTTTCCCAGAATCATTTCGTAAAATAAAATGGGCTCCCTCTAACTGTCTTCCACCAATCATTTCCATCTTCTCAATATCAATCTTTGTATAATCATTAGCGAAATAAACAACATCCGAACTTTCTGTATCAGAAATTGTAAAAGAATAAGAATTAGAGTTCAAAAGAACACCTTCTGGAACCTTTACTTGTTTTAATAAGTAATTTCCATTATCTAACACATCAGAAACAAACACTTCCTCTGAAATAGAATAAGTATCTACCAAGGTACCATCAGAAGTAAGCAATTGGAATTGATAACCAGAAACCCCATTTGTATCAATATGTAATTTCTTATCTTGAACAGTAATCGAAATATAATCACTCTTTAATGAAATATTTTTTGTCTTTCCAAAAGAATCCACTTCAAAAGTAACTTTAGAATGACTCGTAATATATCCAACTGGAGCTTCTATTTCTTCTAACACATAAATACCACTAGTAAGTCCTCGAAAAACAGTAGCTTTCTCTTCACTGACAAAAGTAATTGGTTCTATTCCACCATCTTGTCTAGAAAGCCGTAACGTAGCTCCTGCAATATAATTTCCCGTAGTAGCATCGACTTTACCAATCTTAACCGTATTCTTTTCATTTGCAAAATCAACAGTAGCAGAAGGATTCTCCTCGCTCAAAGTAATCTTTTCTAACTCATCATTTTTAATATATCCACTTGGTGCTTCTTTTTCACGAACATAATAAATTCCCTCAGAAAGATCAGAAAATATCTGATAACTATCCGTAGTAGTCCAAGTAGAAATCACATCATAATTAGAATCCAAAAGTTCTAACGTAGCTCCAGAAACAAGCTTTCCAGTATCTTTATCAACTTTTGCAACTCTCACTGCAATTTTCTGGTTTTTCATCGTATAAGTATGTGCGGTACTATCTTCATTAACAACTACTTTTTGACGGTTTTTATTACGAAGATATCCTAAAGGAGCTTCCACTTCTTCAAAATAATAAGTTCCATTTTCTAAACCAGAAATACTATGTACTTCGTTAGAGCTTACCCATTCGTCCACAACTTCGTCATTAGAATCAACAAGTCTTAACTTTGCTCCAGAAAGATTTTTCCCAGTATCTGCATCGACTTTCGCAAAAGAAATTTGATTTTTAATATTCTTCATCGTAACTTGTAAATTTTCTGTATCGGAAGTAACTTCAAAAGAAACAGGAGTCGTATTTAACTGATAACCATCCGGTGCCTCTACCTCACGCAAAGTATATCGACCTACATCCAATTTTTCAATCACAGTAGGAGTAGATTTCGAAGTAAATTGCTGAATTAATTTACCAGTAGAATCATAAATAGCAAGCTTAGCACCAGCAAGTAATTTTCCTTCTTCATCTACTTTCGAAATCATAATTTGACTTTTCGTATTAGAAAAAGAGATTTCTTGTTTTTTATTCTGCTCTGCAGAAACCGTAAATGGAATGACATTCGAATTACTAGCATAACCAGCCGGAGGTTTTACTTCAATAACTTGATAATCCCCACTAGCAAGACCAGTTAATAAATGAGCACTAGTCGTAGTCGTCCATTCATCAATAGTTTTTCCTGTATCTACAGAAACAACACGAAGAACTGCTCCAGCTAACGCTTCCTTGCTAGCTTCATCAATCTTAATAATTTCCACTTCATTCTTTACATCCTCCATAGTAATAGAGGCAGCAGGATTTTCCTCAGTAATTTCAAAATCAACAGGCTCCGTATTTAAATAATATCCATCCGGTGCCTTCACTTCTACCGCCTGATATTTACCAACACCCAGATCAGGAATCGTAGTATATCCATTTGTAGAAGTAAATTCAAAGACCTTCGTTCCATCAGAATCTAAAATATGAATCACGGCCCCAGAAAGAGCTTGTTTCGTATCTTTATCCACTTTTCGAATACGAACCTCTACAGGAGTATTTTCTAGACGAACTGTAGGGTTCAAATTAGAAGTATCCAAAATAACAGAAACTCCTTCGGATTGAAGTAAATATCCCTCAGGTGCACTTTTTTCCGTAACAGTATATTTTCCAGGTAACAAATTAGAAATAGTTGTAGCCGTAGTCTTAGAATCAAAAGTTGCTACAATGGACTGATCTGCATCTCTACGAACTTCAATTTTAGCTCCGGCTAACAATTGCTGATCAACACTACTAACCTTTTCTACTCGAATACTTCCCGTAGGAATACGAACCGTAGTTTCCGCAGGACTCTGCCTACTAACAGCAGTAACCGAAGTAGCAACAGAAATCTGCATTTCTGGATGAGTAACTGGTAAATATTCATATGCTTCATAAGATTGATAATCAAAAATAGCAGTAACTGTAACATCCAAATCATCAGCAGAAGCTTTCGTAAGAGGAATACGAATTTTTATTTTTTCATCTTTATTAATTTTACCAGTAACAACCATTCCCTGATCATTAACTACCTGAGCTCCCTCCATATCAACGGCAATTTGATAGGTAGAAAAAGAAACATTCGAAGAAACAGTCAAATAAGAAGTTTCTAAATAAGTACCCGTAGAATCTAATTCAAAATCCTGAAGAGAAATATGAAAACCAGGGTCTGCTTCCTCATCCTTTGCTTGCATTGCTCCATCGACCAGAGGTTTTATATATTTATAATAAGGACTGCTAGTAATAGCCGCTTTTTGTATAGCATTAAACGTTCCTGTTTCGGTATCAGAAATACCTAGGGAACGATCCTGATAAAGCCAAATCGCTACTTGCGTAAGATAAAAATCCTCATCATTATTACCAGTTAAACTTTTATTAGGATAACCATTCATAATAAGATAAGCATAACCAGCATCCAACTTATCTCCCTTTTTAATAGTAGCATCTGTATCCCATTCTTTTTCTCTTTCCAAACAATACATCTGAAAAGTTTCTCCATTCCCCGTAGCTAAAAAAGGAGCACTTAAAGAAATCGCGTCCTCACCAGTCAAAGAAGGAAACAAAGAAATCGCAAATCCACCACTTTCCAACTCTCCCATAGAAGTAGTCATCTCATCAGGTAAACTAGCAGCAAAACTAACCGAAAGAAAACTGCCAAGAATAATAGAGAAAACTACTAAAAAAACAGAAAAAGCAAGTAAAAATTTACTATTTTTCTGTTCATTTTTCCACCATTTTTTTATCTTTTCTACCATGACACTCACCTTACCTTACCATTTAATGTAAGTATATCATAAAGAAAAAAACAAGTAAACGAGAAACTCAAAAATTACTAACAACCGTACGTAACCGTTTAATCACTTTCTTTTCAATTCTAGAAATATAAGATTGAGAAATCCCTAACTTTTCCGCCACCTCTTTTTGTGTTAACTCATCATTTCCTAAAAGACCATATCTAAGAACAATAATATCTCGATCCCTCGGTTTTAATTTCATCACTTCCTGTAACATCACTTTTTTATCATTTTCCTCTTCAATTTCCCGAGTAACAATATCAGGATCAGTCCCAAGAACATCCTCTAAATGTAGTTCATTTCCTTCTCCGTCAAACGATAAAGAAGCATCAATACTAACTTCTGTTTTTATTTTCTTATTCTTTCTTAAATGCATTAAAATCTCATTATCAATACACCTTGAAGCATAAGTAGCAAGTTTTATATTTTTACCACTTTGAAAGGTTTGAATCCCCTTAATCAACCCTATCGTTCCAATACTCACTAAATCTTCCAAATCGACTCCCGTATTTTCATATTTTTTCGAAAGAAAAACAACAAGTCGTAAATTATGTTCAATAAGCTTATCTTTAGCATCTTCATCCCCAAGTTGCATCTTCTTAACATAATACTCTTCCATCTCTTTCGATAAAGGCTCTGGAAGCATATCCGTAGCCCCTACATAAAAAACACTATAAACCTTAGAAAACAAACGCTTAATCCAAGAAATAAATTTCATCATAATTCCTCCTTAAATTGATTTGGTAAAATACAATCGACTCCATTAAGAGAAAAACTATCTTTACTAATACCAATTAAACATTTTGAAAAAACATGATCATCAACAATCACTCGCTCAACTTTACAACAAGGAATGACTCCCTCTGTATTTAACGCTTTATACGGAACATAAAAAAACTTAGACATCGGAATAGACACTTTCGAATCCACCAAGATAACACTTTTCCCAGTACAAGGATCCCTTAACTGATTCCCAGTATCTAACATTCCTTTTAAAAGAAATACTTTATCATCAACATAAATCTCCACCGAATGAGTAACAGAAATTTCAGATTTATATTTTCTATTTTGCTTTACATAAAAAAATAAAAAAATAGGAGAAAGCAACAAAATAGCCATCATATTAAGACCAAGTCCATGACTAAAGAAAACAACACCCTGATTTTTATAAGTAAAACTAATATCAAATAAATATAAGAACCCACCCAGAATCATACTAATTAAATAAAAATACAAAATATCCGATAAAAAATTCCTCCTTCCAAAAGTAACCAAAATAATGAAAACACTAACAACAACCTTAATAAGAAACAATTCAAAACTAGATAGTGATAGAAACAAAAGAAAAATAGAACTACTAGCAACTAAACTCCCTAAAAATATTCTCCACAAAGGCACTACTTCTTTAAGTACCAATTTTGTTGCTAATAAAATTATAAAATCAAAGAAAAAGTTAACGAAAAAGACTAAATCCAAATAAACTTTCATCTCTATCACCATTTTAAGTATAAAAAAAAGAAATGACTAAACTTGTCAAATCTTTGTAAATACTTTAAATTTTTTTCTTTTTAATAAATATCTTAATAATATATCCTAAAAAGATACACATCAAGATAACAAAAGCCCATTGCAAAATCGTATTAATAAGTCCATTACAATACTTATCTATAATACCAGGAATACTAGTTGGTACATACTTTCCAATCAAAGCACTAACATCTGGAAGACCAATATTATTTTTAATAAAAGTTAAAATTCGAAGTAAAATATCAACGATTGCAACAAAGAAAACAAAAGAAGAAAAACGTTTAAAAAACATAACTACCAAAACTAATAAAACTATTAATACAACAACATCAATATACATACAATTCTCCTATCTTAAATATGAATTATGTTCAAGCTCATAAGCTAACGTAGTAACTTCATCATGTCCTGGATATAAGGTAATATCACTAGGGTATTCTTTTATTTTTGTTAAACTATCCTTCATTTCCCCCTCATCTCCCCCAGGTAAATCACATCGTCCAATGGATTCCTTAAAAATAAAGTCCCCAACAAACATCGCTTTTTCTTCTTCAAAGTAAAAACAAATAGAATCCTTCGAATGACCTGGTGTATAAATAACTTGAAAAGAGAAATCTCCAATTTGATATTCTTTCTCCTCAGTACTACTTTTTTTGAATATCTTAACACTTCGTTTTGTTAAAAAATTTCGAAGAGCCCCAATATGATCAAAATGAGAATGTGTAAGTAATACTCCTAACACTTTACACTCTCCAACAACTTCTTTTATTTTAATAAAATCATCTCCCGGATCTACAACCAAACATGTATCATTTTTCTTTAATACATAACAATTTTCATCTAATAGACCGGTTACTATTTTTTCAATTTCCATTCTATCACCTATTCTAATATAACATATTTTTTATGCCCCTTCAATCGTACGATTGACATAAGCATAATGATAATGATTATCCAATTTAAAAGTATGCACATAAACACCATTTTGTAACTGATCATTATCAATTCCCTGTGCACTATAATAACGAACATTCTCACGAATGGTAATCGTATCCCCTTGAACACTGGCAGAAAGAAGTTTCTTTTCTACATTATAACTAGTGGTAGGAACAGAACCACAATACCCTTGTACATATTCCCCACGCTTAGCAATATATTGATATCCTCCAAAACAACTATTTCCTAAAACGATATTTTGATTAGGAATTTCAACACTCTCTCCAAATAACTTTTTCACTTCTCGCTGTAAAGATTCTTCTTTAAAAGCATTCGGAGTAAAACTAGGCACACTAGAACATGTAAAATTACTCATAACAGACTCATCAAACAAATTGCAATTAGAATCATAAATATCAGAATGAGGAATCTGACGATACGCCAAATACAATTTAAAAACATCATCAAAGTTATGATAAGCCAAATCCTCACGGATATTCGTTTTAACCTTATTATATAACTCTTGAACAATAGAAGAATTAATATCTAATTCCCGAACACTATTATCACTAGCCACTAATGGACTACATTCTCCTCGTGCTTGATCTTTCCTATAATCGGTATAAATATAATAACTAAGAGCCCCAATAATTAATAATAAGAAAAAGATAAATACAAAAGCCTTATGAGATTTCTTCTTTGGTTTTTCAGGTGGCGTTGCAACCGGTGCCACAGCTGGAGCAACTGGTGGAGTCGGTGGCGTAACAGGAGAAGTCATAGTTGGAGTATTACTATTCACAGTAGGCGTATTTATATTAGATACTCCATTAACAGCCCCCTTATCCGCACTAGACGCATCAACAGGAAGACTCCCTACTGGTGCAACAACAACCCCTGGACTCCCAGCTAATATATTGGAATTATTCGCTTGATTCGTACTAACTGTATTATTATTATTATTAATATTATTATTTTGTTCTGGATTCATACTTACCCTTCCTTTCTTCGATAACGTATTTTTTTACGTGATAAATGTTGCGTAGATTTAATATGATTTCCTATCACATCAGACACATCTAAAATCGTAATAAAAGCACTCTCATCCATCTCTTCTGCAATATGTTTTAATTCATAAATCTCTAACCTTGTTAAAACACAATACATAACTTCTTTATCACCACTGATTAACCCTTTACCACGAATCGTAGTAACCGTCCTTCCAAGTCTTTTATAAATCTCTTTTGACATATCCGTACCCTTCTCAGTAACAATAAGAGCAGCTTTTACTTGTTCAAAACCTTCTGATACAAAATCAATCACTTTAAAAGTAATAAAATAAGTAAGTAAAGAATACATAGCTCGGTCTATTCCAAAAATCATACCAGCAATAGAATAAATCACCAAATTAAACAATAAAACTACCTGTCCAACAGAAAGTGAAGTTCTTTTACTAATAACTAAAGCAACCGACTCTGTACCATCCACACATCCACCAAAATGAATGACAAGTCCTACACCAATTCCAAGTAAAATACCACCAAAAACCGTAGCCAGTAACATCTGTTCCGTAATTGGTTCATAATACCGAAAAATAGATAAAGCAAAAGAAAACAATAACATACTATAAACAGCACGAATCAAAAATCCCTTACCCAAATTCTTATATCCAATATAGACAAAAGGAATATTCAAAATTAATATTAATAAACTAACTGGAAAATCAGAAAGTTTAGACAATATAATAGAACATCCAGTAATACCACCATCCAAAATAGTATTAGGTATCAAAAAGCTTTCTAATGCATAAGCAGCAATAATTGCACCAAGAGTAAGCATAAGAAAAGAAAAAATACGCTTCGATTGTTGACTTTTCACCTTTATCATATATCCACCCCTATCATATACCATTATATATCAAAACAAAAAATCTCTCAACAAAAACAGAAAAAAAAGAAGAGAATTCTCTTCCTAGTTTAAATATGTTTTTCAATCATTTTACCTCTTGGAGAATTAAAATCTTTTTTAATAGAGTCTGGAAAACCCTGAAAACGAACAAGTTTCTTTTGTTTTGCTTGCTCTTCAATATTATCATGCTGATAACGACGATATTCTTCATTCATTTCTCTAATTCTAGAAACGGAAAGAAAATCATCCTCTATCCCTATAGGAAAGTGTCCTTGTACATTATAAAAACGAATCATTCCTGCGTTAAAAGAAGAAAGAGAAAAATAAGTATCAAAATCTTTTTCCGGTAAAATTTCATTAAATTCTCGAATAGAAAGTAATGGAAGGTCTTCAATCTGGAAAGGATGACAACAATCTCTAAGACGAAAATCCGGATTATCAAACAGATGACCATATAATACAGAAAATTTATAGCAAGTAAATTGGTCAATAAAATCACGACTAACAGTATTTAACACCAATTTATCCGTAGTAGCATCAACAGCACAAAAAAATCCAGTACGATACATAAGTGCAAAGTCTTCCTCTACATCCTGATAAATTGGGCGAAAGTCCACCTTAGCCATATCAAATAAAGTTGACATATATTTAGCATGTAAAAAAGCACGTCTTTCTCTTGCAGAAAGACTACTTGAATGATTATCACTCATAATATCCACCTCTGACTGTTTATTCTAACAAAGAAAGAACAAAAGGACAAGAAAAAAGAGGATTACTCCTCTACTTCTTCAAATTGAGAATTGTATAGATTCGCATAGAAACCATCTTTCTTAAGTAATTCTTCATGAGTTCCTTGCTCTACAATATCTCCCTCATTCATAACTAAAATTAAATCTGCATTCTTAATCGTACTTAAACGGTGAGCAATAATAAAACTTGTTCTCCCTTCCATCAACTTATCCATTGCTTCTTGAATTAATATTTCTGTACGTGTATCAACACTACTAGTAGCTTCATCTAAAATTAAAATCTTAGGATCTGCTAAAATAACACGAGCAATAGTAAGTAATTGCTTTTGACCACCAGAGATATTATCTGCCTCTTCATTTAATACCATATTATAACCATCTGGTAATGTTTTAATAAAGTGATCAACACTAGCCGTATGACAAGCAGCTTTTACTTCCGTATCCGTAGCATCTAACTTACCATAACGTACATTATCTTTGATAGTACCATTAAATAACCAAGTATCTTGTAATACCATACCAAACATACGGCGAATATCACTACGATTAAACTTAGTCATATCTTTTCCATCAATTAAAATACGTCCAGAATTAAGTTCATAAAAACGCATCAATAATTTAACAACCGTAGTCTTACCAGCACCAGTAGGACCAACAATCGCAATCTTTTGACCATCTTTAACCTTAGCACAGAAATCTTTAATAATTATCTTATTAGGATGATAACCAAAGGATACGTGATCAAACTCAATATTACCATGTAATCCTTCCGTAGAAAGTGGGTTCTCAATTTCTTGTACTTCCTCTTCTAATTCTAAGAATTCAAATACTCTTTCACTAGCTGCAACAGCAGATTGAACAGTATTCATTACTTGAGAAAGTTGGTTAATTTGTTGAGTAAACTGACGAACATATTGAGTAAATGATAAGATATCTCCTACTTCAATACGATCTTTAATAACCATATATCCACCTAGAATAGAAATCACTACATAACCTAAGTTACCAATAAATTGCATAATTGGATGCATCGTAGTAGATAAGAATTGACTCTTCCAAGCACTACGATATA
>CALVRR010000024.1 GCA_944358705.1 uncultured Bacilli bacterium | reverse complement strand
ACTTTATGTTTGAAGCCCTATTAAAAAGAATATCAAAATCTAAGTATAAAGATAAATTTATCATTAAAGGTGGACTTCTATTGTCATCTATCTTTGGTGTTAATTTAAGAAGTACAATGGATTTAGATACTACAATTAAAGGATTACCACTAAATAAAAGTACCATTACAAAAGTAATTACAGAAATAATAAATATAGATTTAAAGGACAATATAACTTTTGAAATAGAAAATATTAAGGATATTAGAGAAGAAGATTTATATTCAGGGTATAATGTTAATTTAAAAGCTGATTTTGATG
Source organism: uncultured Bacilli bacterium (assembly GCA_944358705.1). Taxonomy (GTDB): domain Bacteria; phylum Bacillota_I; class Bacilli_A; order RF39; family UBA660; genus Faecimonas. The sequence goes on along the minus strand of CALVRR010000024.1, from coordinate 27,833 downwards.
GATTAAAAACTAATTTAATGATCGATATAACAACAGGAGACATTATTACTTATAAAGAAGTAGAGTTTAAATATAATACCATATTTGATGATGAAACTATTAATATTATGACTTATAATTATGAAACAATCATTGCTGAAAAATTTGAATCAATTATTAGTAGAAATATCGATAATACTAGAATGAAAGATTACTATGATTTATATATGTTCGTTAATTTAAAATGGAATGACATTAATAAAGACACTTTAAGAAAAGCCATTATCAATACATCCAAAGCACGAGAAACATTAGACTATATTGATAATGCTAGCAAATATATAGAATTAATTAGTGATGATTCCAGATTAAAATCTTTATGGAATAGTTATCAAAATAACTATGAGTATGCAAAAGATATAGAGTTTGAAGATACAATAAATGCTATTAAAATAATTAGTGAAATTATTATACCAGTTGTTGTTTAGAATAAAAGAAATTAAAAATGATTAAAAAATAAACTAAAAAATGAAAAATAATCGCAAATTTTTCGTCTGACACAAAATAAGCACAATATGACATGAATTAGACATGAAATAAACTTGACCTCATTTTGTCAAGTGCTATAATATAGTAAAATATCAATAAATTATGTGGAGAGGAACTAGATTCTTCTCTTTTTTCTTTGAAAGAAGGTGTTATATAAAATAAATTTAAAGGAAGCACATATTTTTAATGAATTAATAACGAGTGGTCACTATTTATAAAAGTAGTAGCCACTTTTTTAATTAGTATTAAAAGAACTTTTATACATGAGTAGTCACTTCTACTTATAAAAGTAATCATTTTTGCAAGTACAAAAATAGTAAGACACCACTATTTCATCCTTATTTTATCAAGGATAAATAAATTTGTGGTGTCGTTCTTCTTATGCCCATTAAAAATATGCAGTGTTTTTACTATAAAAAACACATAAAAAACAGCAAAAGTGGCTACTCATAATTTTAAGAAAGGAAAAATAAATATGATATTTAGAACAAATAAAATTACAAATTATACGAAGATTGATAATAGATATTTAGAAGACAAAAATATTTCTTTAAAGGCTAAAGGATTATTAACTTTAATGTTATCTTTACCAGATAATTGGAAATTTAATGTTAATGGTTTATGTCTTTTATGTAAAGAAAGTAAAAATGCAGTTAATAATGCAATAAAAGAATTAAAGGATAATAAATATTTAGAGGTAGAAAAAACTTATGATGAAAGTGGGAGATTTATTTATGAATATATCATTTATGAATATCCAGATGAGCCAAAAGGATATTTCGATTTACCATAACTGGATAATTAGATACTATTAATAACTAATATATTAATAAACTAAAAATAAATAGATAAAGTTGATAAAACAAAATAAATTTTTTTGTAAAAATCTCTTGCAAAATTCATTTTTTTAAGTGATTAATATTAAAACAAAAAATCAGTTTATTTATATTTAATTTTGATTGTAAGAGGTTTTAATGTTGCTCTTAATCAGCTATCAGTATAAAAATAAAAACCTCTTAAAATGGCTTAAATTAAAAATGAAAGGATGTGCTTAATATGCATTTAAAAAATACAAGTGATGGGGTTAAAAAATAACAGAAAAGATAAATGAACTGGATAAGGAAAATAAACTTAAATTTATTAGTTATATTTTAAACTTATGGGATAATGATCAGATTAATAGTTTAAATGAAACTAACCCTGATTTATTAGATGATAGTATTTGTATTGATATATTTAATCCAAGTAGTATTGGTTACCATTATTTAGTAGCAAAATTAAATGAATATTGGAATCATACATATAAACTTTATCATCTTTATCAAGAGGAATATAAAAGAATGATGCCTTTATTTGAAAAGTTATCTTTTAAAGAGAAGGTAGACGTACTTGCAGAAATATTTTTAATTTTAGAACATGATAAATTATTACCAGATAATGTTGATGGCTATGAATTTGCTAGAATGATTATAAAAAATTAAATATTAAAAACTAAATTGTTATTTGAAAACTTAATATTTTCGGATAATGGTTTAGTCTAATTTTGTCCTTATAAGGTATTAAGTTTTCAATTTTTGTAGAACTTATTACCTTAAGTTCTTTTTTAGTTTTTATAAAAATAAACTTAAAAGAAAGGACAGAGTATATGGAAATTACAAATAAAATTCCATCTAGAATAATTGAATTAGAAACAAGTATCAAACTGCTTGAATACTTAAAAAGGACAAGTGTTATAGATGATGGAATGTATAACTTTTGTATTAATAAATTAATGAATAAACTTGTTTTAGAAAAAAGTAAGATGAATGATGATTATATAAATAATAGCAGTAATTACAAAATATTAACTTAAGGAGGCACTATATGGACTTATATACAGTTAGGAATAATATTATGAAAGGTATTCCCTTGCAAGAATTAAAGTTAAATGTTTGTTTTTATGCCAGAGTATCAACAGATAAAGATGAGCAGTTGCATTCCTTATCTGCTCAAGTATCTTTTTTTAATGATTATATAAGTAAAGTTCCTAACTGGCACTTTATAGGTTCCTATATTGATGAAGGTATTAGTGGTACATCAGTAAAAAATAGAGAAGAATTTTTAAGAATGATAGAAGATGCTAAAAACCATAAATTTGATTTAATCTTAACGAAAGAAATATCTAGATTTTCAAGAAGCACTCTAGACAGCATCAAATATACAGAGGAGTTACTACAAAATGGTGTTGGTGTATATTTTTTAAATGATAATATTAATACCATATTACCTGATTCAGAACTTAGGTTAACGATTATGTCTTCTATTGCCCAAGATGAGGTGCGTAAACTATCCGAAAGAGTATCTTTTGGTATGAAAAGAAGCATTGATAGTGGTACTGTGTTAGGTTGTTCTAATATCTATGGCTATGTAAAAGATAAAGGAAAACTCGTCATTGACGAAAAAGAGGCTAAAATGATTAAAATTATCTTTGACAGATATGCTAATACCACAGATGGCATATCTAAAGTATCAAAGTATTTATATAGCCTAGGTTATAAAAATAAAAAAGGTAAAAGGATAGATACAACAATACTAACTAGAATTATTGAAAATCCTAAATATAAAGGATATTATTGTGGTCATAAAACGAAAGTGTTAGATTACCGTACAAAAAAGAAGAGAAAATTAAATGAATCCGATTGGATTATTTATAAAGATTTTGAAAATGTCCCACCGATTGTATCAGAAGAACTATGGGATAGAGCTAACAAAAAATTAAAGGAAAGGCAAGATAGTTTTACAAACAGAGCCGTAAATAAAAAAGTATTTCAAAATAGATATACATATTCCGGTAAAATTTATTGTGGGACTCACAACTTAACTTATCATAGATCATCGGCTGGTAAAAGAAAAAATAATCCAGTATGGGAGTGCCAAGTATATAGAAAAGAAAGTTTAAAAGGTTGCTCTAATCCTAGAGTATTTGAGTATGAATTAGATATAGTTTTTAAAGATATGTTTAAAAAATTATTGAAACGAAGAAAGCATATTTTTGATGATATATTAAATGACTGTAAAAATTATTTAGAAACAAATAATAATGAGTCTGAAATAAAAAATATAGAATCCAAAATTTTAATGTTTAATAATAAAAAAGATAAATTACTAGAACTGGTTATGGAAGAATATTTATCTAAAGAAGATTATAAAAAACAGGTAGATTTAATTAATAAAGATATAATCACTAATCAAAACAGACTAAACGAATTACAAAATAATAAACAAGATAAAAATTATATAGAAAATAAGATAAATGAACTTAAAAAGATGTTAGATAATTGTTTAACTGATAATAAATGTTATAGCGATGTTTTTAATGAATTAATTGATAGAATTTATGTTTATAAAGAAGAGAATAAAAAGATAAAACTAGAAATTTATATGAAAACAGGAGAAAGCATAAATACATTCTCTGATAATTTAGGTAGAAAGTTTCATTTAATAGACGACTATACAACAAGTATCTGCAGTATCCGCAGTAGTAAACGGAGGAACTCTCTACGAACCATACATTGTAAAAAGTATATCCGAAAAAGAAACTGGAAGTATTATCGACCAGACCAAAAAGAAAAAAATAAGACAAGTAATCAGTAAAAAAACATCCAGAATTATGAGGCATGCTCTAGAAAGTGTGGTAGCCAAAGGAGGAGGAAAAAGTGCCTATATTGAAGGATACAGAATTGGAGGGAAAACTGGAACCGCTCAAAAAGTAAAAGATGGAAAATACTTAGTAGGAAACTATATTATGTCTTTTATGTCCGTAGTTCCATCCAATGATCCTGAAGCTGTTTTGTATTTAGCAATCGATAATCCCAAGAATACAGCTCTTCTTTCTAGTTATACTACCACCCCGATAGCAAGACGTATTTTATTAGATATTATTGATGCATTAGGAATAGAAAAACAAGAAGGAGAAATGACAAAAGATTTAGAATGGACAGATATACCAACTCATAAAGTACCAAATGTAGTTGGAAAATCAGTAGATGTAGCTAAGAAAAAATTAGAAAAGTTTATGATTGAATATTCCGGAAAAGGAAAAAAAGTAGTAGAACAATCTCCAAGTGCAGGAGAAAAATTAGAAGAAGGAGGAACGGTAAGACTGTTATTAGAATAATTGACAGTATAACCAAAAGAAAAAACAAAGAAAAACTATAAATAATCTTTAATTTATGTTACACTTAACATGGTGAACAATATGAATGAAGCAATCGGAGCAAAAGGTGGAAGAAGAGATCGAAAAAGAACGATTATTATTACTTCAGAAAATAAGAAAAAAATTCAAGAATATTATAAAAAGAAAAAAGAATTAAAGTTAAAAAAGCTAGAAAAAGAAGTAAAAAATATAGAACTAGCTTCTTTTTTCATAGCAGTTCCAATATCCATTGCTGGAAATACTTTTGAAACACTACTTCATTTAAGAAATGAAAAGAAAACAGAAAGAGAAGAAGCGAAAGGCTTACAAAAAGAAGAACTACATCAAGCAGATAAATTAGAATTAGAAGAAACTTCTATTTATATTGAGGACTTTCAATTAAATGATAGAAAATTTACAGACTATGGATATCCAAAAACAATTGAAGGTAAAAAAGTAATCTCTTATCCAACAGAAAAAAAGGCACAAATTGAAATAAAAGAAGCTCCAAAAGAAGTAAAATCAAAAATCTCTTTAGAAGAAAATAATAAAAAAAGAGAAGAACAGAAAAAAGACCAAAAATCAAAAACAGAAATAGAAGTATTAGAAAAAGAAACAAGAAAAAAAGAAGAATCCGTAGAAAAAAAGAAAACAGGGATACCAACCAAAGTACAAATAGTTGACAAAGAACTAGCAGAAAATGTAATTTTCCAAAAAGCAACGGACAAAAAAATTATAACAAAGTATGAAGAAGAGTTAAAAGATATTCGTAAAGAACTAAAAGATTTAATTTACGAATACAATGTATTAGAAAAAGAAACCGAAGAAGTACACGAGAGAAAAGAAGCAGAAAATATCTTATACCAATTAAATATAATTATTAAAAGATTAGAACAATTAAAAAGTAAAATGAATATCGAAGCAAATTCTATAGAAGATGCCTATTTGTCAGAAATTATTGATCAGTATATGGAAAACTTTAAAAATAAAAACATGGTAGAAGAGATTAAAGACTCAGATTTATATATTATGATATCTGAAAAATTAGAAGAAGTAACAGAAAAAGCCAAACAGTTAAATGAAGAAGTAGAAGAGAAAAAAGATCAACTAGAAATTGACGAAGAAAAATTTGCAGAATTAAAAGAAAAGTATTATGACTACGAAAACTTTAATAATCAATTAATTAATTTCCAAAGTGAACAAGACTATATAATAAAAGAGTTAACATCAAAAATCGAAGACTCGGTAAATATTACAGAAAAGGTAACTTATCACATGCAGCTAATGAATAAACAAAGTAAAAAATTATTGAAAATGTTAGCGATTCCAATGATGGTACCAGGAGCAAGAAGTGCCAAAGCCGTAGCAGCAGGTGCTATAGCCTATATGATGTTTGCAAGAAAGTTAATGAAACCTAGATTAAAAGAAAGAAAATATAGAATAGTAGAAGTAACGGACTATAGTAAAGAAATTGAAGGAAATATAACAAAAATAGAAGAGGCAACTACCATGATTTCTAAGACCTCAAGTAAGTTAGAGGAAATGATTTCCGAAATAGAAAAAGACTTTAAAGACTATATAAATGACTTACCAGAATGTAGAGAATTATTAGAAAATTTAAATAAATTATTAGACAGTATGAAAGCCAAAGAAGAAGAGTTACAAAGAACAAAAGAACAGCAACAACAGTTATTAGAACAAAACAATCAAAAGGTAAAGACTTTACCAAAAACAGAAGAAATGTAAAATTTTGTATAAAATAATAAAAATTGCATAATAACGAGAGAACTATGATATAATATTGCAAGAGAAACGGAGTGAATAGAATGTTATTATTAACCAAGGCTGTCTTTGCGATAATGATTGGATTTTTATCTTCCGCAGTACTAGGATTAATTTTAATTCCAATACTAAAGAGATTAAAGTTTGGACAAAGAGTCAGCGTATTCGTAGGAGAAGCCCATCGTAAAAAAGAAGGAACACCGACCATTGGAGGATTAATATTTATTATTCCTACAGTTGCGGCAACAATTGCTTTAACAGTGACAAGAAAAATACCATATACAGCAAACTTAGGCATTGTTTTACTAGTTTTTTTAGGATATGCCTGTATTGGATTTTTAGATGATTTTCTATCCATTCGAAGAGCGAAAAATGAAGGATTGACAACGTATCAAAAGTTGCTGATGCAAGTATTAATTGCCATTGGATTTTTCTATATATATATGCGTAATGGAGGACAAACTTCCTGGGTCGTAGGAACACTACATATAGATTTAGAAATGGGCTGGCTATATGGTTTATTTATTCTATTTGTCCTAGTAGGAGCCAGTAATGCGGTAAACTTAACGGACGGTTTAGATGGATTAGCTGGAGGGTTGTCTGCCATTGCCTTTATTGCTTTCAGTTTAATTTCCTTGGTCGTAGGTTTTGAAGATATCGGAATATTTAGTTTGATTTTAGTGGGAAGTTTAATGGGATATTTAATTTACAATACCCATCCAGCGAAAGTAATCATGGGAGATACGGGATCTCTTGCCTTAGGAGCAACCATGGGAGCCATTGCGATATTAACCCATAGAGAATTAACTCTTCTTGTTGTTGCTGGAATTTTTGTAATTGAAACATTAAGTGTAATATTGCAAACATTCTGGGTACAAGTATTTCATAGAAAACTATTCTTAATGACACCAATTCATCATCATTTTGAAAAACTTGGCTGGCAAGAAACAGATATTGTAAAATTGTTCTGGGTTGGTGGACTATTACTTGCAATGGCAGGAATTATCTTTGGTGTATGGTTGTAAAAAGATGTCAAAAAAAGACATCTTTTTTTCTGACCAAAAAAGCCTATGCTATAATGAAAAAGAAGAATTAGAAATAAATTAAGAAAGAGGAGAGTGTTTTATGGCAACCCGGGACGAAATAATAGAAGAAATGCAACAAGATATGGAACGTAGAATAGAACCAGATATCTTAGAAATAAAAAAACACATCAAAAAACAGAAAGAGAATTTAGTAATCAAAGAGCATATAATAGGATTGGAAGACATAACAAAAAGAAGAGAAGACCCTAGTTATTTACCATTAACTTATCAATTGACAGAGAATGGTGTTACCTTTTTTAGCGCTAGTAATAAAATATATCAACAGATAAAAGATGCTATCCCCAAAACCATTACTAGTCTAACCATTCCAGATGATATGTTAGATAGAATAGAAGAATTAGAAAATTATCCGAATTTAACCACACTAAATATTAGTCCTCATGAGTTTACAAAAGATCAACTAGATTATCTGAAAAATCATACAAAAATTAGAAGATGTTTTAGTAGAGATTCCGCAAATACCATAGAAAGATTAGGTCAAGAACACTATGTTGGTACCGGATATCCTTTTCATGCAGTAAAGTATCAAGGAATTACGATAACTTTTGATGGGAATTTTGATAAAGATTTTCCCTGTTCTGTATTTAAGATACATGACTATAGAGATTTAGATGAATTAGATAACCTAATAGAGGAACTAGACATAAAAAAAGCATCCATGATAAAAATATTGGATAAAGATACTACCGAGGCCATTCCATTATTAAAATGTAACTTAAACGACCGACAACAAATCGAAGAATTAGAAATAACAACCGAAGACTATCAAGCGATTGAAGCAATCCTAGAAAGAGCCCTAAAAAAAGGAGAACCCCTAAAAAATGTAATTTTAAATTTAGAAAATAGAACCGATAAAAATCTAAATAAATTACAAAAGTATGCCGAAAAACTACCAATGACAATAAATTATAATGGGAAGGATAAAGCAACCTATGAAGAGTTCGTTAGTATGCGAGCAACCATAGATTGGTATAAAAGCCTATTAGAAGAAAGAAATCTAAGTCCTGCCGAAAAACTAATGTATGCCTATGATATTATAAAGTCATTTCCTTACAAAGAAAGTAACGTAGATAAAGGTGATTCTAGAAAATTGCACAAAATTATAACAACAGGAAACATTGTCTGTGTAGGATATTCAGGTTTGTTATCGCAAATATTAAATGAGGAAGGAATTCCTACGGTAAGTTATGGAATAAAAACACCAAACGACAAGGGAGAGGGAGTATTCCACCAAAGAATATTAACTAGAATCGATGATGATAAATATAATATTCATGGTGTTTATTCTTTAGACGCCACCTGGGATCATATAGCAGCAGAGCTATCCACGGTAATTGATAAAGAAGGAAAAGAACAAGTGCGTTTAACAAGAGAAGAAGGCGATAAAGTAGAGAAAGAATATGACTCTCTAGCATTATATAGACATTTTTTAATTCCCTATGAAGACTATGAAACCATATATCCAAAGGACTCCAATCCCCCTTTATTTAATCTAGTAAAATACGAAGAAAACCCAGAACAAATAAAAGTAGAAAGTCTAGTAAAAGAAGCAGAAGAAGTTATGTTTCAAGGGGTAGAGGAAGAAGAAGTAAAAAGAATAATAAAAACTAGCGAACGACCACCACTAGAAACCATGAAAGAATTACTAACAACAGTAAAAAGAAAAGAAGGTTATAACGAAGAAACGATAAACCAAACAGTAGAAGATATCATAGAAATAAATAAAAAACTAGAAGAAAGTTATCAACCTAAGAAACCTTATTTTCAGACCAAAACAAACACAAATGACCTCCAACAAATGGTAGAAGAATATCAAAACAAAGCCCTATCTCCTACCACAGAAAGAGTAGAAAAAAGATAAAAATATCTATCCCAGAGATATTTTTATTCTTTTTTTATGGTACAAAAAATATAATAAAATAGGGTGAGTTTGCTATGAAAAACAAAGTAGATTATCTTCTTTTAACTGCCGTAATCGTTTTATCTATCTTTGGAATAATAATGATATATTCAGCTTCTAGTATTTGGTCAGAATATAAATTTAATGATAGCTTCCACTATTTAAAGTATCAAACTATCTTTTTCTTAATAGGAATCATAGTGATGTATATTGTTTCTAAAATAGACTATAAAATTTATTATGAAAAAGCAAATACCATTTTACTAATCTGTATAATTTTATTAATCTTAGTATTAATACCAGGAATAGGTAGTATTAGAAATGGTAGTAGGTCTTGGTTTGGAATTGGTTCTTTAGGAATTCAACCAAGTGAATTTGCCAAACTGGGAATGATTATTTTTACCAGTAAATATTTAACGAATAGTAATAAATTTTTAAAAAGTTACAAACAGGGAGTATTTCCAATTCTAGGAATTTTATTTTTTCTCTTTGGTCTAATTATGCTGCAACCAGACATGGGAACTGGTGCCATCTTAGTAGTATCCATTATTGTATTACTTTTTGTTGCTGGTGTTAACATGAAGTTTTTTATTGTCATGGGAATAGTAGGAGTAATAGGAGTAGTCTTATTAATTGTCATAGCCCCTTATCGAATGGATAGAATCACATCATTTATTGACCCTTGGAGTGATGCTTTAGGAACAGGCTTTCAAATTATTCAAAGTCTTTATGCCATAGGTCCTGGTGGACTCTTAGGAACAGGATTTTTAAACTCCATCCAAAAACATTTCTACTTACCAGAACCACAGACAGACTTTATTTTTTCTATTATTACTGAAGAATTCGGAGTAGTAGGAGCCTTTATTGTGGTAGGACTATTTTCAGTTATACTTTATAGAGGTATAAAAATCGCTCTAAATAGTAAGGATCAATTTGCAAAATACTTATGCATTGGAATGACTTTCCAAATTATATTTCAAGCAATCATGAATTTAATGGTAGTAATTGGAATGATACCAGTAACTGGAGTAACCCTTCCATTTTTATCCTATGGTGGATCATCACTTTTAATTAGTATGATAAGTATAGGAATCTTACTGAATATTTCTAGAAGTACGCATAAATAAATAATCTAATAAGTCAGTAAAATGCTTCAAAAATAAAACGGATTCTGTGGTATAATGAGTCTAGGTGATAATATGAATATAGAATTAAAATCCATACTTTTAACAAGATACGAAGAAGAAAAACATAAAACGTTAAAAGACGAATTAGAAACAGGTACGTCCCACTCAGAATTCATTCATCAAATAGGAGAAAGATTAGAAGAATCCAAAGATAACAATAAAAGTATTTATCAAAGTGCTTTTGTAGTAGAAGATTTAGGAATACCAATAGGATATTTATATATATCAAGAATGATTCGTGATGAAGTATTTTTAGAATATGCAGTTTTAAAAGAATATAGAGGGAAAGGTTATGGAAGCTCTATCATAAGAGAAACTTCCGACTACTTATTTGAAAATCACAATATTAAAGCCATTAGATTAGATATTGATCCAAGTAACAAAAATAGTATTAATGCTGCAGAAGCCTGTGGTTATACCGTAGATGAAGAAGAATTTGCATCACGTAACTACATGGGTAGAATGCAATTTGTAAAAGATAATGAGTATTATATTTCTAAGCCTAAAGGTAGAAAGTAATAAGTTGCTATCAAAGGTTATAAAAAGAATAAATTTAATAACAAAAAGGTTAGACTAAAAAGGAGCAAGTAAATGAATAAAATAAAAGTAGCTTTCCTAGATAGAGATGGAACAATTACCAAAGAATATGAAGATGAAGAATGGAAAAATAAAACCAATCCAGAATTTCTACAAGGAACTATCCCAGCATTAAAAAAAATAACGGGTTTAGGATACAAGATTATTATCATTACCAACCAAGGACTAATAAGTAAAGGTATTATAAAGCTAGAGGATTATGAAAAATATACCGAAAACTTAATAAAAGAATTAAAGAAAAACAAAGTAGAAATCCTAGACATCTTTTTTTGCCCTCACACAAAAAAAGAAAATTGTAATTGTAAAAAACCAAAACCAGGGATGATTTTAGAAGCATGTAAAAAATATGATATTGATATAGAAAAGTCTTTTGTAGCCGGAGATAGAGCAAGTGATGAAGGGCTTGCTAAATACTTTAATATGACCTTTTTTGGAGTAAATTACACTCCTAAGAATCCCAAAAATAAAAGAGTAAAGAATTTAGAAGAAATTATTCCATACATCAAACAGTTATAATTTCACCTAAATTTTAAGGACTAGTATAATTTCAAAAAAAATGATATAATGAATAAGACTAGTAAGTAGGTGAAATATGAAATACATATCTTTTGTTGTACCATGTTACAACTCTGAAGAGTATATGGAAAAATGCATTGAGTCTTTATTAATAGGAAAAGATGATGTTGAAATAATTATTATAGATGATGGGAGTAAAGACAATACTGGAAAAATTGCGGATAAATATCAAAAGAAGTATCCTAAAATTGTAAAAGTAGTTCACCAAGAAAATGGTGGACATGGAGAAGGAATAAATACAGGCTTAAAACATGCTACCGGTAAATATTTTAAAGTGGTAGATAGTGATGACTGGTTAGATGAGGAAGCCTATAAAAAATTACTAAAGGAAATTAAACATATTGATACAGATTTAGTCGTATGTAATTATGTTTATACTTATACCGATGGAAGAAGTGACCACACGATATCTTTTGCCAATGTCTATGAAGAAGGAAAGGTTCTTACCTGGGACGATATTCATAAATTTAAAGTAACCCAGTATCCGTCACTTCATTCTATGATGTATAAAAAAAGCGTGTTGGATAAAAGTAACATAGATTTACCAAAACATGTTTTCTATGAAGATAATTTATTTATCTATCTCCCCCTTGTAAATACCAAGACAATCTTATATTTGGATTTAGACTTATATCGCTATTATATTGGTAGGGCTGACCAATCCGTACAGGAAAGTCAAATGATCAAGCGTAGTTCCCACCAAGTATTAGTATCAGAAAGAGTCTGTACAGCATATGATTTATCAGAAATAAAAAATAAAAAATTACGCAAACTAATGACTAGAGAATGTATTTTTCTAATGACAATTGGAGTTGTTTTTTCAAGACTTGCTTTTACCAAAGAAGGAGAAAAACAATACAAAGAACTTTGGAAAAGTGTCAAAGAAAAAAATCCCAAATTATATCGTCGTATGAGATATTTTAGTATGGCAACCTGGGTATCCATTCCTGGAACATTAGGAAGATGGATTATGAAATTAGGATATCGCTTTGCTCATAGCCTAGTAAATTTCAACTAATCTAAAATGAATATGTAGTAAAAACTACATATTTTTTTGATTGCTATATTCTTAAAACCTAGGTATAATTAATACGAAATGCATTTTATAGGAATGTATTTTATAAGAAAAAAATAGAAACAACAAAAGTTATGTTTGTTAGTGCTATAATACATGGTAATAAAAAATAGTATGTTAGGACAGACTAGAAAGGAGAAATTATGTTAGAACTGAAAGATATATGTTTTGAAAGAAATGATAAAAAAATATTAAATCATATTAATTTAAAACTAGAAGAAGAAAAGTTTTATGTAATCACCGGACCAAATGGTTCTGGAAAGTCAACTCTAGCAAAAATTATTATGGGAATAGAAAAACCAGACTCAGGAACTATTTTATTTAATGGAGAAGACATTACAAATAAGTCAATAGATTATCGTGCAAAGTTAGGAATTGGTTTTGCTTTTCAACAACCAGTAACATTCAAAGGAATTACAGTGTATGACCTACTAAAGCTTTCTACCAAAAAAGAGTTAACCAAAAACGAAGCTTGTAATATTTTATCCGAAGTAGGTCTTTGTGCTTTAGAATATGTAGATCGTGAAATAAATAAATCCTTATCTGGAGGAGAATTAAAGCGTATAGAAATTTCTTCAGTAATGGCAAGAAACCCATATTTAGCGATTTTTGATGAACCAGAAGCAGGAATCGATTTATGGAGTTTTCAAAGTTTAACGGAAGTATTTAAGAAAATAGGAGCTACTTCCAAAGGAACGACACTAGTAATATCTCATCAAGAAAGAATATTAAATATTGCGGATGAAATTATCTTAATGGGAGAAGGAAAAATCCAAAAATTTGGCAAAAAAGAAGAAGTCTTTGACCATATCTTTAAACCAAAGAAATGTTGTAAGGAGGTGGCTACTTGTGAAAGGGGAAGATAAAGAACTTCTAAAAGAAATAGTAGGAGAAGACCCTACCAAAGCAGACAGTTACAACATCAGAAAAAATGGACAAAAATTAGACCGTAAAGTCAATCCAAATATTAATATTGTATCCAAAGAAGATAACAGTGGAATTGATATTTATGTCAAAGAAGATACGTTGTTTGGTACCGTAAATATACCAGTAATTATTACAGAAAGTGGACTAAAAGACGTAGTATATAACGATTTTCATATTGGAAAGAACGCCAATATTATTATTGTTGCTGGATGTGGAATCACCAACAATGGACACTGGGATGCTCAACATGATGGAATTCATAGATTCTATCTAGAAGAAGGAGCTAGAGTAAAATACGTAGAACGTCATTGCGGACTAGGGGTAGGAGATGGAAAAAAAGTCCTAAATCCGATAACTGAAATCCATATGGCAAAAGGTTCTTACATGGTAATGGATACAACCCAAATCAAAGGGGTAGATGATACCATCCGAAAAACAAAAGCAGAACTAGATAGTGACGCTACGTTAGTGATTACAGAAAAAATATTAACGAGCAAAGACCAATTAGCAAAAACAGAGTTTGAAGTAAACTTAAAAGGAGAAAATTCTTCTACGCATGTAACTTCCCGTTCAGTCGCAACAGATAATTCTTATCAAGAGTTTATTTCCAATATTACGGGAAATACAAAGTGCTATGCTCATGTAGAATGTGATGCAATTATTAAAGGAAAAGGACAAGTAAAAGCCGTACCAGAAATATTTGCTAAAAACATCGATGCCAACTTAATCCATGAAGCAGCCATAGGAAAAATAGCGGGAGAACAACTAATGAAATTAATGTCTTTAGGCCTATCAGAAAAAGAAGCCGAAGAAGTAATCATTAATGGATTCTTAAAATAAGAAAGAAAAGAAGGAAAACCTTCTTTTTATTTTACATAATTTAATGTGTACTCATAAATATAGAAACGATAATAAACAGAATCATATTTCATAACAATAAAGTGTTGTTTACCTTGACTCGCAGGTAACATATTATATTGTTTCGTATCTTTATTATAGACAAGATAATAATCATCTTCATATTCGCTTTGTGTAGAGGTAGGTAAAATATCATATAATTTTTCTACTTCATAAGAGGTTAACCAATAATCACTTTTTTTAATATCTTGTGCTAATTTTTCTCCAGCTTTATCGTCATAAGTAACATATAGAATTGAAATATCTACAAAATTATCAAGCCAAACCTCAAAAATATTATCATGATAATAAGTAGCTTTCTTTGGTATATTAATCTGTAAAATATCCTGATAAGGTTTTATCTCAGAAAACTGATGACTTGGTTTTGCAGCAGCAAAACAAAAACTTCCAACGATAATTAAAAGAAAAGAACAAACCCCTCCAATAACAACATTTTTTGAAGAAAAACGATATCGTGAATAAATAATTCCAAGAATCAAAGATAATAATGGAAATGGTAACCATAACCAAGCTACCCAATTCATAGATAAGGCAACACGAGCAGGAATTCCTTCACCAAGAAAAGATATGGTAAAAAAAGCTCCATAAATACAAAAAATACTAGCAAAAAACAAAAACCAGAAGAGAATAGATAAATATTTTTGATTTGGACCTCCTGTTTTTCTTTCATCTATCACTTTTTTTTCTTTGAAAGTATAACCATTCTTCTTACAAATGTATTTTGGAACAGGAAGATTTCTCAGAAAAGAACAAACTTCTTCGCTACAATCCTTTTTTGCAATCATAACCGTCTGTAGGTCAGAATATAAATAGAAATACTTATCTACTTCTTTTATCTTAGTAATTTTCGTATATAATATTTTGATAGTAAAATATTCTGATTTCGTAATAAGATAAGTATCATAAAAATCAATCGTTGTAAAAAAATTAAAATCAACACATTGGTATGTATCTTGGTATATTTTATATAATATTTTCTTCTTTTGAAAAACACAACTAATAATAACAATAATACATAATATAATTGTTGTAATAAATGCTTCAGAAAAACTTGCACCAGCCAAAAAGTAAAGAGTGATAACAATAACAAATACACATAGGCATCCTCCTAATACACGCTCCCAAAATACTCCAGGTAAAAACTTAAGCGCCTCAAGATATTCTTTTTCTCCTATCGTTTTTTGAATACGAAACTTTTTCTTCTCTTTAACCTTATCCATAAACTCATCCTACCTTTATACCATCATCATATCATAAAACAGATAGATAAAACTATAAAAAAAGGAACTAAAATAGTTCTCTATATTTTTTTATCATGAATTTTAATAATCAATTCTTCTTCAATAATATCTTTATTTTTAGAAAGTAAGAACTCACTAATATCAACGGCTTCTTGCAAAGAAAAATGTTGTTGATTAAAACGAATAATAATTTTATATTTTTTACCGTTATTTAAGGTAAGATATAAATAATCTGGTGGACAAATATCACTACCAAAATTATAGCGAATTTCTTTTTGAATAGTTTTAATATCTTGATAAGAGAAGATATCTATATCTTTTTTATTTAAAATCACAAAGCATTCTTCTGTTAAAAAATAATGATTATTATTCCAAAAGACAATATTTTGAACTTTATCTAATGAACCTTGTTCGTCTATTTTTTTCTTAATAGAATTTATTTTATTATAAGTAAAAACTCTTTGTAAAAACATCAATAAAAATAAAATAGTTAAACAGCAAATGAAAGGTTCTTGTTCCATATAGGCAAGTACAATAACTCCAATAATGAGAGCAAAATAAACAAAAAAATAAATTAAAATATCTGTCTTAGCTTCTTGAATATAAGAGTCAATAGTTCTTGGAGTATTCTTTTTCATAATTAATCCTCCTCATATCTTGATTTCTATAAAAAGTATAGCATAAAACAGATTTTCTTTTATTAATGGTAACTAATTTTTATGTAAAATAACATCTTTCTTATTAAAAAATATGTTAAAATGATACTATAAGGAGAAGAAAAATGAAACAAACGAAAAAAATAGTAATAATTTTAATACTTTGGTTTAGTTGTTGTTCTATAATTTTATATTTTTTATACATGAACAGAGTAGAAAATGCCTTTGGAAACATCAAAGAAGAAACTAAAAATTCAATGGTATTAGAAAAGAAATTAGGGAAAATACAAGAAGTAAAATTTAATAATTTCATGAGATGGATCAGTAAAGAGCAAGGAAAAGACTGTATTAAATTAACTGTAAAAACAAAAAATAAAAAGTATAGTATCTGCACTATAATAGAAAAGCAAGAGAAAACTTATCATACAACAGGGTATATTATTGGTGATAAAGTAATAAAAGAAAAGAAGACCTCGGCGATAAAAAAGTAGAGTTTTTTTTAATAGAAATATTTTTCTTATGAATTATAAAAAAAACGCCATACTAAAAACAGGAGGAGAAGCAAATGGAAAAGAAAAGTGCCTGGGAAAAATATACCGAAGACGATATAAATAAACTAAATTTATTATGTGATGACTATAAAAGATTTTTAACAGTAGCGAAAACAGAAAGAGAATCAGTCAAAGAAATAATAAGAAGAGCAGAAGAAAAAGGGTATAAAAACTTAGAGGATTATATAAAAAATAATATAAAAATAACATCAGGAGATAAAATTTATGTAAATAATAAAGGAAAAGCAGTAGCTTTATTTCATATTGGTACAGAACCTATAACCAGGGGAATGAATATCTTAGGAGCGCATATCGATTCTCCAAGAATAGATTTAAAAGCCAATGCCATTTATGAGAGTGGTGGTTTTACTTATTTTGATACTCATTATTATGGTGGAATAAAAAAATATCAATGGGTAACTCTACCGCTAGCCATTCACGGAGTAATAATCAAAAAGGATGGTAAGAAAATAGAACTAAATATCGGAGAAGAAGAACATGACCCAGTAATAGGAATTACTGATTTACTTCCTCATCTAGCAACCGATCAAATGAAACAAGAAGCATCGAAATTAATTGAAGGGGAAAAACTAGACCCAATTATAGGAAATAAACCACTAGAAAATGAAGAAAAAGAAGCAACAAAAAAGAATATCTTAGATTTTTTAAAAGAAAAATACAAAATAGAAGAAGAGGATTTTTTATCTGCAGAAATAGAACTAGTACCCGCAGGTGGAGCAAAAGACTTTGGCCTAGATAGAAGTATGATTATCTCCTATGGGCAAGACGATAGAGTATGTGCCTACACCTCTCTAGAAGCGTTTTTAGAAGTAGAACAAACACAAAAAACACTAAGTTGTATCTTAGTTGACAAAGAAGAAATTGGAAGTGTAGGAGCGACTGGAATGCAATCCCATTTCTTTGATAATGCTATTGCTGAAATTTGTCTTTTAATGGGAGAAAATAATGACGTTGCCCTAAGACGAGTATTAAACCATTCCAAAATGTTATCAAGTGATGTTAATGCAGCTTTTGACCCATTATATAAATCCGTAATGGATAAAAGAAACTCCTCACAGTTTGGGCATGGAGTAGTCTTCTGTAAATACACCGGTTCCAAAGGAAAAAGTGGCAGTAATGATGCGGATGCAGAATATATTGCAGAACTTAGAAAAGTAATGGATGATGCCAATGTTTCTTACCAACTATCGGAACTTGGAAAAGTAGATATGGGTGGAGGAGGAACCATTGCATATATGCTTGCCCAATATAACATGGATGTCATTGACTGTGGAGTAGGAGTATTAAGTATGCATGCTCCCTGGGAAGTAACAAGTAAAGCAGATATCTATGAAGCTTACCAGGGATATCTTGCCTTTTTAAAAAATATATAAAAGCCCCCACAGAACTTTCCTATGCCGATATTCAATTAATATTAAAAGAATATATAAAAAGAAATTGGAATAGGTTTTATAGTGGACCAACAGGAAATCAAGTGATAGAAGGTTATTATATATTATTAAGTAAAGCAGGAGCCATGAATCTTGTATATGAAATAAGTGGTTATGAAAAAACAGCGATAAGAGATGTTTTTAGTGGATTGGATCTTTTATCATCATCAAAAAGTAGTGCGGACGAAAGAAATGCAACCAGTTATTGGAATACATTATTTGAAAACAGAAATGAAAACACACGCTTAGTTAGTTTAGCTAGTGTTTATCCGGCACACGTATTCTTAAAATTTTCATCAGAAGGATTTATGCAAAAAGTAGACTTGATACAAGGAATGGAATTAGGAAATGAATGTTTATTAAAACTAAGAAAGAATGGTTACTTAAAACCAACAACACCAAATGAATATATAAGATAAGACCAACAAGGTCTTTTTTTATGAAAAAAGATAGGAACCACCTAAGAAAAATGCTACAATATAAATAGAAAGGAGTAAGTTATGCTACAAGTAAAAAACATTGTGAAATATTATGGAAATAACAAAGCCGTAGATAATCTTTCTTTTGAAGTAAAAGATGGAGAAATATTCGGACTATTAGGTGAGAATGGTGCCGGAAAAACAACAACCTTCCGAATTATCATGGGCCTATTAGAAGCAACCGAAGGAGAGGTCTTGTTAGACAAAAAACATATCGATTATTCTATTACAGATAAAATAGGTTTTGTAACCGAAGAAAGAAGCCTTCTTACCAAAATGACAGTAAAAGAACAAATCATTTTTTATGGTGTTTTAAAAGGAATGAAAGAAAAAGAAATCGAAAAAGAATTAAAAAAATGGTTAAAAGACTTTCAAATTGAAAGTTATGAAAATAGAAAAATAAAAGAATTATCCAAAGGTAATCAACAAAAAATACAATTTATCTCTGCTGTAATTCATCATCCTAAACTACTAATATTAGATGAACCTTTTACGGGGTTAGATCCAATTAATGTAGAATTAATGAAAAAAGCGATCTATAAATTACAAAAGGAAGGATGTTCTATTATCTTTTCATCCCATCAAATGGAACATATTGAAAATTTCTGTGAAAAATTAATTATTTTAGTAAAAGGAAAACCAATTGTAGATGGGTATGTAAAAGATATCAAGAAAGAATATAAAAAGAAAAATATTTTAATTCGAGGAGAAGACCTTCCATTAAAAGAAATAGAAAAGATAAAAGGAGTAATCTCCATTACCAAGGAAAAAGACGAATATGTAGTAAAAGTAGAAGAAGAAAGTATTGCTCCTAAAATATTTCAAAAGATTAAAAATAGTAATATTACAAAATATGATGTAACTGAACCAACCTTAAATGAAATTTTTATTGCGAAAGTAGGTGAAGTTCATGAGTAATAAATTTTGGTATTTAACAAAACAAAGTTTAAGAAAAAAAATAAAATCCAAATGGTTTATTGGTGTCAACATCATGCTAGCAATAGTAATTATTGCATTAATTAATATTAATTCTATTATTGCTTTCTTCGGAGGAGACTTTAATGAAAAAACTAAAATATTAGTAGTAGATAAAACAGAAATGTCTTTTCCTATATTTAAACAAAGTATCAAAGAAGTAACAAAAGATGAAGAAGACGAAAAACTAGTTGTAAAAGAAACAGATAAAACAGAAAAAGAATTGAAAAAAGAATTAAAAGATAATCAAGTAGCTATTATTTTAGAAAATGATGAAGAATCTTTTGTAAATGCGAAAATAATTAGTAAAGAAAAAATAGATAATACAATATATCAATATATAACGCAGGGACTAAATACTACGAAAACAAGTGTCGCTTTAATAAAAACAAATACCGATCCCCAATTACTTGCTCAAATATCTTCTCCAATGGAAACCAAAAGAGTCGTATTAAACGATAAAAAATCGGTAGATGAAAATATGGAAATGGTGATGAGTAGTCTTTTTCCAACCCTAATATTACCATTTTTTATGCTAATTATTTTCTTAGTACAAATGATAGGTGGAGAAATATGTGAAGAAAAGACTACCAAAAGTATGGAAATTATTATTTCAAATGTCAGTCCCAAAACTCATCTATTATCCAAAGTATTATCAAGTAATGTTTTTATAATTGTTCAAGGATTATTATTAGTATTATATTCTGTAATTGGAATACTAATCAGTACCAAGGGACAACTAACAATAGATCCAAATGTAGATAGTCTTTTAACTGCAACAGTAGAATCAGGATTTTTAGATAAAATAATAACCTTACTTCCAGCAATCATCATCATGATGATATTATCTTTTTTAGCTTATTCATTAATTGCTGGAATACTAGCTTCTATGACAACCAATATGGAGGACTTCAGTCAAATCCAAACACCAATTATGTTAGTATTACTTGCTGGTTATTATCTAGCAATTATGGCCGGAATGTTTGACGGATCTACATTAATTAGAGTATTGTCTTATGTACCATTTATCTCTTGTCTAGTATCTCCATCCCTTTATATCATTGGACAAATTAGTATGATAGATGTAATAATCTCAATACTTGTATTAATAATAACTATAGCTTTAATGATAAAATATGGCTTAAAAGTCTATAAAGTTGGAATTCTAAATTACTCAAACGAAAAAATATGGTCTAGATTTGCTAAGGCCCTAAAAAGTAAAGATGTATAAACAAAAAGAAAGTTAAAAACCATAACTTTCTTTTTGTTATCAGGACTATAAATTGACTTTCGCTAGAAAATATGGTATAATATGCAGAACAAAAAGGGGAAAGATACGATGGAACAAATAAAGGTTTATGAAAATATATTAGATATATTAATGGAATATGCCAAAAATGGAAAAGAACCGGACATTAGCTATATTGAAACAATAATAACTATGCTTTATCGAGAAAAAAAGTTACAAGAAGAAATAAAAAAAGTAGAAATCGGTGAAGTATACGGATTTAGTAATCATGAGGATTCTTCCAGCGCAGCATATACACCAGTCGAGGAAAGCATAATAATAGATATAGAAGCGGAAAAAGAAAAATATGACCGACATAAAAATCTAAAAAAAGCAGGTATTAGTAATCAAGAATTAAATGTATGGAGAACTGCAATAATAACAGAAGATTTACTTCATGAAGTCCGTCATGCAGAGCAGATGAAAAGAGGGAAACAAGCCCCACAAAATTTAGAAGATGTTATATATAGAGTGTCTTTTTATCCATACTACCAACTTTTAGCACAACCGAATTTACTATTAAAATTATATAGAAAAAAAGGTATTATACTAAATAAAAAAATCTCCTCTGCTATCGATAACCATAACATTTTAATAAGAAAGTACAGTTCACAATCACCTTTTGAAAGAGATGCAGAATTAACAGCCAAAACAGACATACAAAAAATTTTATCACCAGTTTCAAAACAATTTCCAACAATGATGCAAGCTTATAAAGATCTTTATTTAGAAACACTAATGAATGGTTATGATAACAAAGAAGAAAATAATGGTCCAACAATAAGATTTTTACAAGATGCCCCAAAAGAACAAGTGGAAGAAACACTGTCTCTTACTGGAAAAAGCTTGGAAGAACTTATTGAACTAGAAAAAGGTAAAACTAGAGAAGAACGTATGAGATTAGGAATAAATATTCCAACTTCGGAATATGGGTATACTGAAAATAAATTAGAACAAGCAAAGTTTCATACAACCAATTATCAAAAAAGACGATAGACAAAGAAATTTGTCAATGGTCTTTTTCTTTGCAAAAAAAATAAACTCTTTCTATAAAACATGCTATAATGAAAAGGTAAAAGATAGGAGGAGTAAATTTGATTGTATTTAAAGATGTAAATAAAAGTTATAAAAATACCACAGTATTAAAAGACATCTCCTTTACTATAGAAGATGGAGATCTCGTATGTCTAATAGGAGAATCTGGTTGTGGTAAAACAACTACTTTAAAAATGATTAATAAATTAATATCTCCAACTTCAGGAGAAATAACAATTAATAAACAAAATATAAAAAATATAAATGATATCAAACTAAGAAGAAAAATGGGCTATGTAATCCAACAAACTGGATTGTTTTCTCATATGACCATTAAAGAAAATATAGAAATTATTGCGAAAATTGAAAAAATGCCCGAAGAAAAACGTGAAAAAAGAGTAAATGAAATGATGAAAATGGTAGACCTAGATGAAAAGTTACTAGATCGCTATCCAAGTGAACTATCTGGAGGACAACTACAAAGAATAGGGATTGCTAGAGCATTTATGACTGATCCTAAGATAATTTTAATGGATGAACCATTTAGTGCCCTAGACCCTATGAGTAGAACAGCACTTCAAGATGAATTATTAAAACTTCAAAGAAAGTTTCATAAAACAATAGTATTTGTAACACATGATATGGACGAAGCTATTAAACTAGCCGACAAAATTGCCATTATGGAAAAAGGAGAATTAGTCCAGTACGATACTCCAGAAAATATATTAAAGCATCCAGCCAATGAGTTTGTAAAAGAATTTGTAGGAAATAAAAGAATTTGGAATTCTCCAGAATTTATTAAAGTAAAAGATATTATGATAACAAGACCAATTACTTGTAAAGAAGAAGATTCCAAATTCTATTGTATTAATAAAATGAGAATGACCAAAGTAGATAGTTTAATGGTAGTAAATGAGGAAAGAGAACTAATTGGAATTCTTTATGCAGAAAGTCTAACCTTAAAACATCATAAAGGAAAAGGAATCAAAGATGTTATTGAGAAAGATATTGTTTCTGTAGAAGAAAATGATTCAATTGTTGACCTAGCTAAATTAATTAAAAATACCAAATCAGCAACGATTCCAGTAGTAGATAGAAAAAAAAGATTAACAGGTTTAATTACTAGAAGTAGTTTAATCACAGCCTTGAGTCAACAATTTGTAGAGGAGGATGACTAATGGAACTTATTAATTATTTTATTGATAATAAAGATCAAATCATCTCTCTTTGTATAGAACATATAGAACTAACATCCTTAGCCCTATTAATTGCTATCATTATTGGAGTACCCATTGGTATTTTGATTAGCTATAAACAAAAATTAAACAAACCAGTATTAGGAATCACAAGTGTAACACAAGCTATTCCAAGTATGGCACTTTTAGGATTTATGATTCCCTTCTTAGGAATAGGAACTGCACCTGCTATTGTAGTAGTTGTATTATATTCTTTACTACCAATTATTAAAAATACTTATACAGGAGTAACGAACATTCCTCAAACAACCATAGAAGCCGCCAAAGGAATAGGACTTACCAAAGCACAGATACTAACAAAAATCCAAATACCACAAGCCTTACCAATCATTATGGCTGGTGTTAGAATTTCATCAGTTAGTGCCGTTGGATTAATGACTATGGCTGCCTTTATTGGAGGGGGAGGATTAGGATATTTAATCTTCTCAGGAATTCGTACAGTAAATAATTATCAAATTCTAGCCGGAGCCATACCAGCTTGTATTTTAGCATTATTAGTAGACTACTTCTTCGGTGCTATAGAGAAGTTAGTAACACCAATCAGTTTACAGAAAGAAAATCAATCCAAAGAAAAAATAAAGAAAAATCGTCGTAGAAACAAAATAATAGTAATCGTTACCTTGATATTAATTGCTCTTTTATTCTTAAGCGAATTAGACTTCTCTAAAAAAAGTGAAAAAGTAGTAAGAGTAGGAAGTAAAGACTTTACAGAACAAGAAATACTATGTTACATGACTTCCCATGCAATAGAAAACAACACAGATATAGAAGTGGAAGAAGAATGTAATCTAGGAGGAGCACAAGTAGTTTTCTCTGCCTTAACAAATAATAATATTGATTTATATATTGATTATGCAGGAACAGACTATACAGACATCTTAAAACATAAACCAATATCTGATGTCAACAAAGTATATCAAACTATCAAAAAAGAAATGAAAGAAAAATACAACATAGAAGTACTAGATCAAATGGCTTTTAACAATACCTATGCTTTAGCCGTAACAAAAGAAATGGCTCAAAAGTATAATTTAAAAACCATCAGTGACTTAAAACGTATTTCTAGAAATTTAACCATTGCTCCAACATTGGAATTTATCAATAGAGAAGATGGCCTTCCAGGATTAAAAAAGGAATATAATCTAGAGTTTAAAGATACCATTGGCATTGATGGAAGTCCTAGATATACCGCACTATTAAATAATGATGCTCAGGTAATTGATGCTTTCACAACTGACGGACTATTAAAAAAATTTGATTTAGTAGTCTTAGAAGATGATAAAAGTTTCTTCCCACCTTATAATGCTATTCCATTAGTAAGAGAAGAAACCTTAGAAAAGTATCCAGAAATAGAACCTATATTAAATAACCTAGGAACTTATTTAACGGATGAAGTAATGCAGGATTTAAATTATCAAGTAGATGAACTTGGAAAATCTCCAGAAAAAGTAGCAAGTGATTTCTTAAATGTAATAGATGTAACATCAAAAAATAAGTTGACGAAATAAAAGATAAATATTATCATAGTAAAAGAGGTGTATTATGTATTACAATTATAGAAAACAAAGAATAAAAAGTGCAATTATTATCTGTTTTATCCTAGGACTAGCAGTTTTTGCCACTTACCATATATATTATAAATTTCAAAATGAAAGAAGTATTGACTATAGCTCAGAATCTTTAGACATTACTTTTCATGAAGAAACAGGAGATAAAGTAACCCTAACTAGAGTAACTCCAGTAACCGATGCAGTAGGATTAGCATCACAAGCGTATACATTTACAATAAAAAATAATATGACTATACCAGTAGATTATACAATTAAATTAGTAGATGATTTAGAATTAGTATTTGAAGATGATTGTGGAGAATATCAAATGCCAAAAGAACTAATCAGAGTGGCTATTAAAGGGGAAAAAGAAACAGAAATCTACAATTTAAATGAATTACAAGAGGGAGTATTAAAGAAAACCAAAATAAAACCCCTAGGAGAAAAAGAATATTCTGTTCGTCTATGGACAACCAAAGAAACAGCACTACAATCCGGAAGCGTTCGCCATTATCATGGGAAAATTCAAATTGTAGAAGAGGATAACCAAGTAGCAATATTAAATAGAAATTAGGTGATAATATGAATATAGATTTAACACCACTTCATCAGGATAGAGTAAAGAAACTAGATATTACAAACACATATTCTATTCCAGAAGAATATTTTGGAACAACAGGAATAAAGAAATTAGACAATATTAAAGTAGAAGGATATATTTACTTAACACCATCCGAAGATAGTATAGAACAAGAAGTAGAAAGTATTAATTGTAGTATTGAGGGAAATATGGTAATTAAGGATTCTATTTCTCTAGAACCAGTAGAATACCCATTTTCTATAAAATATGATGATATAATAGAAGAAAATTGCAAAAAAAATGAAAATACACTTGATATATTTTCGTTTTTATGGGAAAATATTGTACTAGAGGTCCCTCTACAGTTTACAAAAGTAAAAGACTTTTCTAAATTTCAGGGAGACGGATGGAAATTAGTGAGTGAAAATGAACTTACAGAAAGTAACAATCCATTTAGAGAATTATTAGATCAAGGAAAAGAGGAGTGATAATATGATGAAATTAGACATTCAAATGTTTGCAGTTCCTTTTCGTAAAGTTTCAAAGACAAGAAAAAGAATGAGAAGAAGTCATAATGCTATGGATATTCCAGGAATGGTAAAATGTCCTAGCTGTGGTGAAATGATCAAAGCTCATAGAGTTTGTCCAAAATGTGGAAACTATAAAGGAAAAAAAGTTGTAGAAGTAAAAGAAGCTGAGTAAGCTTCTTTTTTTCATGGATAAATTGACAAAGAGAGAGGGAGAAGGTAAAATTTAAATAGAGAATAAAGGAGTAGATAGAATGAAGAAAAAATATGGAATCATTGCAGTATCGATACTCATGATAGTAGCTTCTACGATACTATTAGTAAATAAATCGAGTTATGCCGCTGGCGCACCAGACACAAACTATTGTCCGGAAGAAGTAATAGTAACAAAGTCCGAAGATACGATAGAATTAGTAGAAGGAATTCCTCTCCCTAAGTCATTAGAAGTGAAAACACCAAGTGGAGATATATTAGATAATACGGCATTAATACTTCCAAGAAATGACGATGTCTATGGAAGATTGGGTGAAAAGGGATATGAAGGTCTAACAGAAATACCAACATTCAATAATAACAAAGAAGAAAATAGATATTATCAACAATTATTTCTTTGGTGGATGAATGATGTGTTTTATCAAGAAGATAGATATCTAACTCAGGTGGAAAAAGAACAAATCAAAAATTCATCCAATGGAAAAATAGTGGCAGATGAAATAGAAGAGTTTGAAAATTTCTTAACATGGTATGATTCTCAAATGGAAGAGCCAAAGTTAACATTAGAAGAAATAAACATAAAAGATATCACTTATTACGCAACCAATGACTATATCGAAACAAATCTAATCACTCCAGATTGTTCCAAAGACTATACATATTTATTTACCGATTATGAAGTAAAAACAACGTCACCAGTTACCGTAGTAGATGAAAATGGAAAAGAAAAAACTAGTTTTCAAAAAGGTGAAGGATTTAAACTAAGAATTCCTATATCAGAAATAAAAAATAATGAAATAAATTTCCAAGCTGAGGTAATAGGAAAATCTATTTTCGATATTTGGGGAGATTACTCACAAAAAAGAGATACTAGATTAACGACTACTTTATATCTGATTAATTGTGGGAAAAGTAAAATAATAGATGCGTTTGAACCAATAAATATAAACTACAAGATAGAAGTAGGAACTCTAAACATCAAAGTAATCGATGCCGAAAGTAAAGAAGAGTTAAAAGATGCCGAAGTAGTAATTTATGATAAATCAGGAAATATTGTCTATCGCTACAAGACAACAGGAAGTACCTTAAATATTACTTTACCAGTCGGAGAATATACCGTAAAACAAATAATAACACCTCCAAACTATCAAGCAAGAGTCGTAGAACAAAAAGTAACGATTACAGAAAATGGAGAAACGGATGCCGTATTAGAAAATATCCAACTGGTAGAAGTACCGGATACTTTAAAGAAAACAACAAC
>CALVRR010000023.1 GCA_944358705.1 uncultured Bacilli bacterium | reverse complement strand
TTTTATTATAACGAAAATTAATAATTTACCAATAGATAGATAAAATGATATAATAAAAAAAGGTGGTATTATGAAAGAAACGAAGGAAAGAAATTATTACGTAGACTTTTTAAAATTTATTTTTAGTGTTGTAATCGTATTTTATCATGGCTGGTTATTTACAGGAATCGTAGGTGGAGGCTATTTTGGCAGAGGTTATTATGCAGTAGATTTTTATTTCATTGTAACTGGACTTTTGTTTATTAAATCCGTGGAAAAACTAATAAAAAAGAAACCAAAAGAAGAAATAGGAGTATTAGATGCTAAATTCGTATGGAATAAAATAAAGCCTTTACTTCCCAATATAATATTTATATTTATTATTGGCTATATTATTATATATCATAATAATATATTAAATGTTCGCAATTTATTTTCAGATAGAAACGTAACAGAGTTTTTATTAGCTGGTGCCTTAGGAGAAGGTATGTGGATAAATAAAAGTTGCTGGTATTTATCAGTAATGATATTAGTTTTATTTATACTATTTCCTATCGCTTACAAATATAAAAAGAACTATAACTATTATATAGCACCATTACTAATTATCTTTACTTTAGGTATTATTAGCCATTTTGAAATTAATACATTAGATCCTACCGTATATCAAGATATATTTATTAATGGATTTTATAAAGGTATCATTTTCATAAATTTAGGTGTCATTGCTTATGAATTGTGTAACTATTTAAAGAAAAAAAAGATTACCAAAAAGCAAAAAATAGCCTTTACCATAATAGAAACAATTCTTTATATATTCTTATTAGCAAATATGCATTATGCCATTGCTGGTAGCTATTTAATAGCAATATTATTCTTTATTGCTATTGCGATTACCTTTAGTAATATTAGTTATACATCGAATTGGTTTCATTCTGAAAAATTTCAAAAACTTGGAAAATTTGGATTTATCTTATTCCTAGCAAACATTCCAGCAAGAAACTTGGTAGCAGAGAGTTTCCACTTATCTTATCGAAGAATGCTTTTAATCTACTGGCTAATTACAATTTTCTTATCCATAATTTCTTATGTACTATCCGAAGTAATTATTAAGAAATGGCAGGAAAGAAGAGTAGAAAAAAGGAGAAAATTAAAATGTTAACTTATATTCCTATTACGAACGATAATATAAATTTAGCTACGAAAATTCAACAAGAAATATTTCCAGGAGAATCGGCTTATGAACATTATCGATATACCATTAATAAAAATGAAGAATATGAAAAATACTATCTTGTCTATGATAAAGATAAAATAATAGGGATAACAGGAACATATAGTAATGAGCCATTAGAAGAAACCAACTCACTATGGTTAGGATGGTATGGAGTAAGACCTACAGAAAGAAAAAAAGGATATGGTACTCAGATATTAAAAGACACAATAGAATTAGCAAAACAATTATCGGCTAAATATCCAATAAAATATTTTCGATTATATACAGACATATCCGAAAATAAAGAATCTCTACATCTATATGACAAATATATGGATATCAAGGAAATGTATAATAATAAAGATGATGTAAATTACAATGGAAATTGTATTATCTATAGTAAGTCACTAACCGCAGAACCAGTAACAAAATGGAATGACAAATTTTTAAATTTAAGGTTAATTATTGAAGAACAAGGAGAATAATATGCCAGGAATACACATTCATCTAGCAATCGCAAAACAATATTTAAAAAAACATCCAGAAATAAAAGAAAAAGACGATTTTTATGAAGGAAATGTAGCTCCAGATTTTAGTGAGGATAAGAAAAAATCGCATTACACAGCGCCAACATCCCAAGAAAATCTAATAAAGTATTTAAAAAACAAAGTTCATATTTATCCATTTCTTCAAGAAACAGTATTAGATAACGACTATAAGAAAGGTCTATTCTTACATTTAATTACAGACAAAATTTTTTTTACAGAATTTCTAGATAAACAATATTTAAGTAAAAATACATATTCTGATTACATTAATGATCTCTATTATAGCTATGAAATTAACAATCCCAAAATAATAAAACATTACCAATTACCAATGGAAAAATGGGATAAAAGAATAGAAGAAAATATTGAAAAGATGAAAAAAATAAGAGGAATTGTAGAAAAAAAGAAAACAAATATTTTAAACATAGATAAACTGAATCAATTTATTGAACAAATGGCATCTCTGGACTTAGAAAAAGAAGAAAAAAAATATAAAAATCAAAAAGGAGAATGAAGATGAAATTAATGTTTATATCAGATATTCATGGAATTAAAACAAACCTAGCCAAGATAAAAGAAAGATTTGAAGAACTAAATTGTGATAAATTAGTGGTATTAGGAGATTTGTATTATATTGGACCCAGAAATAAAATGATAGAAGGATATGATATTAAAGAAGTAGAAACATTCCTAGAAAGTATGAAAGACAAATTGATATGTATGAAAGGAAACTGTGATTCCGAAGTAGACGTAATGATTTCAAACTTTCCAATCATAAATGAGTTAAGTTTAATTATGACAGAAAATCATGATTTATATATTACTCATGGTCATATTTATAATGAAAGTAACTGGTCAAAAGAAAATTCAATTTTAATTTATGGTCATTTTCATGTTCCATTTATCAAAAAAATAGAAACCAATTATTATATGAATCCAGGATCTATTTCTCTACCTAAAGAAGGAAATGAACCAAGTTACTTAATTGTAGAGGAAAAGAAAGCAACCATCTATGATATAAAAGATAATATTATCCAAGAAGAGAGCCTAAATTGAAACGTGATACAGCAAGAGCGGTAATTTTAACAGAGGATAAGCAATCCGTCTATCTTTTATATCGTGAAAAGAAAAGGAACAAGAAACATCTATCCTACTATGCAATTCCAGGAGGGAAAATAGAAAAAGAGGAAACCGCCGAAGAGGCAGTGATAAGGGAATTAAAAGAGGAATTTTCTATAGATATTAAATTATTAGGGTATCTTGGAGAAAATAAAACAGATGTTGGAATAGATTATCATTATCATGCCAAAATTATCTCTGGAATTCCACAATTGGGAGGAGAAGAAAAAAGAAACAATAGTAAAGAGAATTATTATGAAATAAGAAAAGTTCCTCTAAAAGAATTATCGAAAGAACAAATAAATATTTTGCCAATCAATATTAGTTATATAGAGAAAGCATTAAAAAAAGAATATAAAAATTTTTAAAATACACGCCTTTTTCACAAAAGACGTGTATTTTATTGTAGAAGGAGATGATAAATTTGAAAAAAATAAACGAATATATAAAAATATGTATTTTAATAATTATTATTGCCATTATAGGAATCAGTTATACAATTTATTATGCATTTACTCATAATGGGGAGATTACTTATCAAAGCTATGGAATAAACCAAGTAATTAGTGTAAATCCAACCTTAAGTTTTCTACAAATTCTAGTAATTATTTTACTAGGACTTGGATTCGTTGGCTCTATTGTTTTTATAGCGTATAGTAAAGGAGGAAAAATTAGTCCAGAGAAAATATTGGAAAGTGAAGAAAAAAGTATCTTTTTCGCACTAGAAACCATTCTCTTAACCACTATATTAACCCTAGTAATTGTAATACCTACCAATATACTATTAGAAAAATATAATACGTCAAACAATTATAAAAATGAGACCCAGATAGATGGAAACTCAATAAATAGCAATATAAACAGAAATTACCAATAAAAATAATAAAAATTCTTCGGTAAATCCCTTTCCAAAGAATGAAAAAAAGAATATAATAACAATTGAAAGAGAAGAAAACAGATAAAAGGAAACTTTCTCTTGAAAAATAAGGTATCTTGTGGTATACTATAGCCACATTGGAGGGGGAAATAGAATGAAAAAGAAGTTAAAGAAAATTTTTATTACCTTGCTAATAGCAATCGTTAGTTACTGCACGCTAACAACAACAGTAAATGCAGTACCACAATCTATTGAACTAGGGGGTACAGAATCTATCCCAGGATACGTTGCAGGTACTTATTTTACAACAAAAACAACAGTGGATGGAGACTATATGTACTGTTTAAACATTCACAAATATACAGCACAGAATTCAACAGCACATTTAGTTGGAGAATTAGACGCTGGAGTTGCCTACATCATGATAAATGGATATCCACATAAAACTTTCACAGGAGAAAAATTAAAAGATTATTATATTACTCAAACAGCTTTATGGTGGTATCTAGATGACACAACAGGAAGTTCAAACTTAAGTGTAGCGTTTAAAACAAACGGTAAAGATCAATACAATCTACGCCCATATATTAAAGATTTAGTAGCAAAAGCGAAAGAAGCAAAAAGCAAAGGGTATGCAAAAACAACCATTAGTGCTAGTATTTCTAATGAAACTATGTCACTTTCAAGTGATGGAAAATACTATGTATCTGATGAAATTACTGTAAAATCTACGAATTTAACAGAATATAAGGTAGCAATTAACGAAGGACCTATCAATACCGTAGCTATCGATAAAGATGGAGAAACAAAAACAACATTTAATGCAAATGAAACCTTTAGAATAAAGGTTCCAGCATCTCAAGTAGAAGATAGTGAATTAAATATTAAAATATCAGTTTTAGGAACTGGAAAAGTATATAAAGCTTATGAATATCAACCAGATGATCCAAATCAACAAAATGTTACCCCATCAGTAATTAGTCCTATTGAAGAAAATGTAGAAGCATCTCTTACATTAACAATTTCTACATCAAAAATTACAATTGTAAAAATTGATAAAGCAACAGGAAATGCAATTGCTGGTGCGGAACTAGTATTAAAAGATGCGGATGGAAATGAAATCACTAGTTGGACATCAACAACCATGGGACATGTAATAAGAAACTTACCAAACGGAACTTATACCGTAGAAGAAAAAAGTGCACCTGATGGTTATGAAAAAAGTGAAGAAGTGGTAACATTTACCATTGATGATAATAATAGAGAACAAAAAATCAAGTTTTATAATGAAGCACAAGAACGTGTGGTAAACATTATTAAAATCGATAAATCAACTGGTCAACCATTAGCTGGTGCAGTAATCGTAGTACGTGATGCTGACGGAAACGAAGTAGCAAGATTCACATCAACTACCGACCCTTATGTATTAACAGGATTAAAAGATGGAACTTATACTGTAGAAGAAGTAGAAGCTCCTGCCGGATATAAGAAGAGTGATGAAAAAATTTCATTTACATTAGATGCCCAACATCTATCACATCAAATCACTATCGAGAACTATCCTGAAGTATCTGTTCCAAACACAAATGCGGCAAGTTCAATATTACTAGTTATTCTAGGTCTTGGAATCATCGGCGGTGGAATTAAATTTGTACAAAAGAATACAAAGAAAACAAGAATATAATAAAAAAAGAATCTCTCCAAGTGTTGTAGCCATCGTTGGGGCCATCCTGACACTAACAGGGGGATTCTTTATTTCTTATAATTATATACAATCAAAAAAAGTAATAGCCTATGATTATATGGCAAATGTTTTTTATGAAAAAAATAAAGACCAGAAAGATATAGCTAGTCAAATAACAGAATCTACGGAAGGACAAGAACAAATCGAAGAGGAAGAAAGTGATACTTATACCGATGAATATATTGGGTATTTAATTATTCCTAAGATTAATCTACAAAAAGGGTTTGTAGATAAACGCTCTTCAGAAAACGATGTAGAAAAAAATATTATGGTAGTAGAAGGATCTAACTATCCAGATGTTAAAAGAGGAAATTTTATTATTGCTGGCCATTCTGGTACAGGATGGAAAGCCTTCTTTAATGAGTTATATCAATTGACAACAGGAGATAAAGCTTATGTAACTTATAAAGGAAAAAAATATACATATACCATTACAAATATTTATAAACAACAAAAAACTGGTACGATAGCCATTTATCGTAATTATGATAAGACAACATTAACACTAGTAACTTGTACCAACAATGATGATACAACACAGACAATATATATTGCGGAACTAGAAAAAGTAGAAGCAGAATAAAAAGAGTGAAGTAGGGGGGTGAAGATGATGTCAAAACTATCGCTATTAGATAAGTTGAAAGTCTTGAGTGATGTTACATCATCTTCAGGCTTATTTATAGTAGCTATTGTAATATTAATCGCATTAGCAGCACTACTAATTACAACAAACACCAAAACAAAAAAAATAAGTAGCTTTGTCTGCATAGCTATTTATGGAGCAATCATAATAGTTTCTATCCTATTTTATCGTGAAGAACTATTCGAACTATTTGATTATATGATGAATAATTTCTTTATCGCCATATATTTTCCAAATTTAGCCATCTATTTTGCAGCCATCGTAACAACGAACATCATTCTTTGGATTAGTATATTTAATCGAAAAATTACAAAATGGATTCGAACGATTAATACCATAATATTCTGTTTCATCCACTATTTATTAATATTAATAATTAACATAATTACTACCAATAAATTAGATATTTTTGACCAAACCTCCATTTACGAAAACCAAGAGGCTTTAGCCTTAATTGAATTATCTAGTACCATATTTGTCGTTTGGATTCTATTCTTAATTATTTATAAAATCATTAGAATCTACCAAGACAATCAAGAAATAAATCCAAAAGAAGAACTAGAAAATTCGCCATGGGAAAAAGAAATAAGAAAAGAACTACCTAAAGACCCAATAATAAAAACAGAAACAATTATCAAAAGAAAATTACCAGATAGTATTAAAAAAACAGAAGTTCCTTCGATTATTCAAGGAAACATAAGAAAAAAACAACCAGAAAATATTATCGATTTTATGAAAAGTGCTACACCTACACAGGATAATAGTTATTTAATGGATATACCAGATCCTATCTTAAACGAATCTCCTCAGTTTTTAGATATTATGTTAAGGGACCAAGAAATAATGAAACCGTTAAAGAGTGAAAAACAACCAAAGACCACAAAAATCGTAGAAAAACCTCCAAGAAAACAAAGAAATATAACGGTAATTAAAGAACCGAAACTTGTGGAAAAGAAAACTCTTAGAAAAGAGATGAAAAAAGAAGTAGAAGTAGTAAAATCAAAGCAGCAAAAAGAATTAGATATTTTCGATAGTCTATTAACCTTAGAAGATTATAAAAGAGTATTATCAGTATTAAAGACCTATCAACAACAAGAAAAAAAGGAAATAAAAAAAGAAGATTTGGAAGAATTATATCGAAGAAAAAGATAATATCACTAGGGCTCTCTAGTGATTTTTCTTTTCTAAAACTACAAAATACGGTATAATGTTGTTGGAAAGCAGGTATAAAATGATAGAAGGCTTAAATGAAAAACAAAAAGAAGCGGTTCTATACAATGAAGGACCATTATTAATTATTGCTGGAGCAGGAGCAGGAAAAACCAAAACCTTAACAACAAAAATAGCCTATTTAATTGAAGAAGGTTTTGCTTATCCCTACAACGTTCTAGCAATTACATTTACAAATAAAGCAGCAAAAGAAATGAAGGATAGATTATATGGATTAATTGGCGATTTAGCAAAAAAAGTACAAGTATCTACCTTTCATAGCTTTGGATTAAAATTGTTACGAGAAAACTATCAGAAACTAGGTTATGAAGCAAATTTTGTAATTATGGATAGTGATGACTCCCTAACCGTAGTAAAAAAAATTGTAAAAGATTTAGGGTATGACCCTAAAATTTATAATCCTAGAGCCATACGCAACAAAATTAGTAGCTGCAAAAATGAGATGATGACACCAGAGATGTATGAAAGATACGCCGTAAGTGATTATGAAAAAGTAATGCAAAAAGTATATGAAAAATATGAAGAAAAATTAATGAAAAATAATTCTGTAGACTTTGATGATTTACTACTTTTACCAATCAAACTATTTAAAGAAAACCCAAGCGTATTACAAAAATATCAAGAACTATATCAATATATTTTAATTGATGAGTATCAAGATACAAACGAAGCACAATATATCTTATCGAAATTAATTAGTGCAAAGAATAGAAAAATTACTTGTGTTGGAGATGATTCTCAAAGTATTTACAGTTTCCGAGGAGCAAATTATAAAAATATCTTAAATTTTGAAAAAGATTATAAAGATGCGAAAACCATACTCCTAGAAGAAAATTATCGTTCAACTAGTACCATTCTAGATGCTGCAAACCAAGTAATAAAAAATAACACGCAAAGAAAAGATAAAAATCTATGGACTTCTCGTGGTAAAGGAGAAAAAATAAAGTATTACCGAGCATACAACGAAAAAGATGAAGCTCAGTATGTAATAAGAAAAATAAAAGAATTAAGAAATAAAGAAGTAGAATATAAAGATATTGCAGTTCTGTATAGAACCAATGCCCAATCTCGTGTATTAGAAGAAGAAATGCTAAAAGAAAACATGCCATATCGAGTAATTGGAAGTTTTTATTTCTATTCTAGAAAAGAAATTAAAGATCTTATTGCTTATTTACGATTAATTCATAATTCAAAAGATAATGTTAGCTTACTTCGAGTAATTAATACACCGAAAAGAGGAATTGGTCTAAGAACCATAGAAAACTTAACAGAAAAAGCGGATGCGGAAGAAACAAGTATCTATGAAGCTATTTCTTCTGGAAAAGAACTAGAATTTAAAAAGATGCTAGAACAATTAAAATCATTATCGGAAGAATTAACTTTAACAGAATTAATTGATAAAGTATTAGATGCATCTGGAATGCGACAAGAATTAGAAAGTGAAAAAACACTAGAAGCAGAAGTGCGCTTAGAGAACCTAGAAGAATTTAAATCAATTACCAAATCATTTGAAGAACGAGAAGGCTTAATCTCACTAGAAGATTTCTTATTAGAAATTAGTTTAATTAGTGATGTAGAAGAATATAAAGATGATCCAAATAGAATTAGTTTGATGACAGTACACTCAGTAAAAGGATTAGAGTTTAATCATGTCTTTGTTGTAGGAATGGAAGAAGGAATTTTTCCACATATGAATTCCTTAATGGAAACAAGCGAATTAGAAGAAGAAAGACGTCTTTGTTATGTTGCAATTACTAGAGCTAAGGACGATCTTCATTTAATTAATGCTAGGCGTAGAACATTATTTGGTAAAGAACAAATTAACCCAGTGAGTAGATTCATTGGTGAAATCAGTCCAGACTTAATTGAAACTAATGTAAAAGAAGAACTTCCAAAACAAGAAGAAAAAATAGAAGTAGAAGATATGTTTAGAGAAGAAGAAATCGATTATCAAGTAGGAGATTATGTCTACCATGAAACTTTTGGAACTGGACGCGTGGTAGAAGTAACAAATACATTAGTAAGTGTTGCTTTTAAACATCCACATGGAGTAAAGAAACTAATGAAAAACCATAAAAAACTTTCAAAAGTTTAAGGAGGTACCTATGGAAGAAAAAATAAATGCAGGTTATAAATTGTTTGTAGAATTAAATAAAGAAACTAGACAATTGGATGGAGTATACTTTAGACAAACCAAAGGTGCATCCACGAAAATAGTAACTCAGCCAAAGGAATTAAATTTCTTACAAATTTTAACAACTGTAATCAACGAATTAGAAGAAGGTTATATTTTGGAAGTAGGAAAAGAAGATACGAAATACTATGCTTCTATAACCGAAGAAGCTAATAACATCGAAAAAAGAAAATCAACAGCGTATGACGACTACTGTCTAAATACATTAGTAGAATTAGAATCGAAATTAACAATGAAACCCAGTAGAGAAAACATCTTATCATAAAATAGAAAGAAGGAGTAATATGAAAAAAACATTATTAATTTTAGCAGCTGGAATGGGAAGCCGTTTTGGAGGACTAAAACAAATTGAACCCTTTGGTCCGAATGGAGAATTTATTATTGACTATTCAGTATATGATGCCAAAAGAGCGGGATTTAATAAAATAGTATTTTTAATAAAAGAAGAAAATTATCAAATATTTAAAGATACGATTGGAAAAAGAGTAGAACCACATATAGAAACAGAATACGTATTTCAAAAAAATGACAATCTTCCAAAAGAGTATCAAGAACTATTAAAAAATAGAGAAAAACCATTAGGAACCGCTCATGCGATTCTTTGTGCAAAAAACAAAATCGAAGAACCATTCGCAATCATTAATGCCGATGATTTTTATGGACAAGACGCTTATGAAAAAGCAGCTTCATTTTTAGAAAATCCACAAAAGAATCATTATGGGTTAGTAGCCTATCGCTTAGGAAATACATTAACTCCAAATGGTTCTGCAAAAAGAGGAGTCTGTGAAGTAAATAAGAATAATGAGTTAATTACTCTAACAGAAAGCAAAGTAACATTAAATAACGAACAAGTAGACGTTGCTCCACTAGATGGATCAGCCGAGTTTACAACCAGTAAAGATACTATAGCATCTATGAACTTCTTGTTATTTACACCAGACATATTTGAAATATTAGAAAAAGAATTGGTAAACTTTTTAGAGAAAAACAAAGACAATTTAGAATCTTGTGAATTTTTAATACCAATTTTATTAAATGAATTAGTAAAAGAAAAAAGAGTAATAGTAGATGTCTTAGAAACAAATGCTACTTGGTATGGAGTAACTTATAAAGAAGATAAAGAAATGGTAGTAAATGCTATAAAAGAATTAGTAGAGGATAAAAAATATCCTAGAAATTTATGGAGTTAGAAAGAGGAAAAATATGAAAGAAAAGACTTTACTAATTATGGCGGCAGGAATGGGAAGTCGTTTCGGAGGCCTAAAACAGATAGAACCCGTGGGACCAAGTGGTGAGTTTATTATTGATTATTCTATTTACGATGCCAAAAAAGCAGGATTTACAAAAGTAGTATTTGTAGTAAAAGAAGAAAACTATGAAATATTTAAAGAAACAATAGGAAAAAGAGTAGAACCCTATATAAAGACAGAATATGTATTTCAAGACAATAATGGGATTCCAGAAAAATACATAAAAGAAATTAAGAAAAGACAAAAACCATTAGGAACCGCTCATGCCATTCTTTGTGCCAAAGAAAAAATCAAGGAACCTTTTGCAGTAATAAATGCCGATGATTTCTATGGATACGATGCTTATCAAAAAGCAAGCAAGTATTTAGACAATGTTCCAAAGAATCATTACGCTATGGTAGGTTATCATGTAGTAAATACCTTAAGTCCAAATGGTGCTGCCAAAAGAGGAATCTGCAAACTAAACAATCATCATTTAGAAGAAGTTACCGAGTCTAGCGTAGAAATAGTAGGAACAGAAATTATTGCAACCTCAGAAGAAACCATGGAAAAAAAGGTAGTGTCAGAAAATACTATTGTTTCTATGAATTTACTATTATTTACACCAGATGTTTTTGATATTTTTACAGAAGGATTAGAAATCTTTCTAGAAAAGAACCAACAAGATTTAACAAAAAAAGAATATCAAATTCCTAGTGTTCTAGAATATTGTATGAAAGAAAAAAACAAGCAAATTGATATAATAGAAACCACTTCTAACTGGTATGGTGTAACTTATAAAGAAGATAAAGAAAGCGTAATGAAGGCGATTGAAGATATGGTAAAACAAGGAAAATATCCACAAGAATTGTGGAAAAAAGACATCTAAAAGGAAAAAATATTTATTTATCATAAAAAATATGATATAGTACTAACAAGTAACATAGAGTTACCAGAATATGTCTATAATAATACCAAAGGAGAAAAAATGAACGAAAATACAGAATTATATCCCAAGATGTTTACATGGCTATTTATTGGTCTATTAATCACATTTGCGAGTGGATATGCATTATCGATGAATGAAGATATGATGTTACAAGTATTATCGATAGGAATTTTACCAATTGCTATTGTAGAAATTGTAATAGCTTTAGTATTAGGAATTAGAATTCAAAAGATGAATCCAATAACCACAAAAATACTATACGTTGTCTATTCCATTATAACGGGAATTACATTTTCAAGTATATTTGTTGTCTTTGAAATGGAATCCTTAATCAGTATATTTATCACAACAGCAATTATCTTTGCATTATTAGCTTTTTATGGATATACCACGAAAAGAGATTTAACAAAACTTGGAACCATTATTTTCATTGGATTAATCGGAATTATTATTGGAAGCTTATTAAATATGTTCTTATTTAAAAGTGCAGCCATGGATACTGGTTTAGCAATCATCGGAGTTTTAATATTCGTTGGATATATTGCTTATGATGTAAATAAAATTAAAGACATGGTACCGTTCGTAGGAGAAGAAAAAGCAGCGGTTTATGGAGCGTTCCAATTGTACTTGGATTTCATTAACTTATTCATTCGACTATTGCAATTATTTGGGAAAAGAAATGACTAGAGCGAAGAGCTCTTTTCTTTTGTAAAAATGTGTAAAACAGAAAAAGTCAATAGAAAAAACAAAGAAAAACATGCTATTCTATAAATAAGGTAGTGGTGAGAAGAATGTTTTGTAAAGAATGTGGTACGAAAAATGATATAGGAGATAAGTTTTGTAAAAACTGTGGGAGACAATTACATGAAATAAACAATCAAGGAAATATAAATAAGAAACCTTCAGTATTTCAAGAAAAAAAGAAACCTCCAGTTTTATTAATAGTAGGCGTGATAGCATTTGTAGCAGTTTTATTTTTTGCCCGGGAAGGAGCAACTCTTTTTAAAAGTGATACAAAAGTAAATTGTGCCGGTTATAGTTTTATCATTCCCAAAGAATATGAAACTGAAATAGTAGACGGAAACATATTGAAATTAACGAAAAAAACCGGATTTACCGAAGAAACGGCAGTCATTTACGTTTATCAGAGTAATTATGATAAATTAAAAGAAGGATTTTATTACTTAGAACAGTACAATTTACAAAACTGGGCGAATTATAACTTAAACGGAGAATACCTAGGGTATGAAGAAACAACCATTAATAATAAAAATATCTTATTAATTGATGTAAAGGTTGATGGACATTATAGTACAGCGGCGATGATGAAAATTTCGGAGGAATATGTATTAGGAGTACAAACAGTATCAACAAGTAAAAGTAATACCAGAAAAATGGCAGAAAAGTTAGTGCCAGTGATAATAGAGGCCAAAAGAACAGAGGAAGAAATAAAACCATACAATAATAATATGACCGTTAGTATATTTGAACTATTAAGAAGAAAGTAGAAACTTTCTTTTTTTTATAACTTAAAAATGATATACTAAATATGGTGATTATATGAAAGAAAGAATGGAAGAATTAATACAAATTGTAAACGAAGCAGACTATAATTATCATACCTTAGATAATCCAACCATAACTGACCAAGAATATGATAAATATTTACGTGAATTAATAGAAATAGAAGAAGCTCATCCAGAGTGGATAAGAGAAGATTCGCCAACCCAACATGCCGGTGGAAAAATCATTGAAGGGTTTGAAAAAGTAACCCATAAAATACCGATGATGTCATTAAGTGATGTGTTTTCAGAAAGTGAAGTAATCGCTTTTGATGAGAGAATAAAAAAAGAAGGGTTTCATCCAGAATATGTTTGTGAGTTAAAAATAGATGGACTTTCCGTATCTTTATTATATGAAAAAGGAAAATTAGTACGTGCCGCTACCCGTGGAGATGGTACCATTGGAGAAGATATTACCCATAATGCCAAAACAATTAAAGTAATTCCTTTAAAACTAAAAGAAGAAGTAGATATTGAGGTTCGTGGAGAAATATTCATGAACAAAAAGACCTTAGAAAAACTAAATGAAGAAAGAAAGAAAAATGGTGAACCTCTTCTTCAAAACTGTCGTAATGCGGCTGCAGGATCAATAAGGCAATTAGATTCCAAAGTTGCTGCCAAAAGAAAACTAGACAATTTTATTTATCATCTACCAAATCCATTAGACTATGGAATTCATACGCATAGTGAATCTTTAGAATACATGAAAAAGTTAGGTTTTAAAATTAACCCTAACAATAGAGTAGTAAAAGATATTAAGGAAGTATTAGAATTCATTGAAGAAAAAGGAAAAGAAAGAGCCTCTCTTCCTTATGATATTGATGGAATTGTAATTAAAGTAAATAATATTGATGATCAACAAAGATTAGGTTCTACTGCCAAATATCCGAAATGGGCAACCGCTTATAAATTCCCAGCACAGGAAGTCCTAACAAAGTTAACAGATATTATTTTCACGGTAGGAAGAACAGGACAAATTACACCAAATGCTGTACTAGAACCAGTAATTGTCGCAGGATC
This sequence comes from uncultured Bacilli bacterium, assembly GCA_944358705.1. Taxonomy (GTDB): domain Bacteria; phylum Bacillota_I; class Bacilli_A; order RF39; family UBA660; genus Faecimonas. The sequence goes on along the minus strand of CALVRR010000023.1, from coordinate 16,421 downwards.
TACCATCTCAAGAGCAACTCTTCATAATGAAGACTATGTAAAAGAAAAAGATTTAAAAATTGGAGATATTGTATCCATTCGTAAAGCGGGAGATGTAATACCAGAAGTAGTAGAAGTAAAAAAGGAAAGACGTACAGGAAAAGAAAAAGACTTCGTAATGATTACAAGTTGTCCTATGTGTAACACACCACTTGTAAAAAAAGAAGGACAAGTAGATTATTATTGTCCAAATAAAAAATGTCCTGCTAGAAACATTGAAAGTCTAATTCACTTTGTATCTCGTGATGCTATGAATATTGACGGTCTAGGAGATAGAATTATGGAAGACTTCTATAACTTCCACTTTATCGCAACTATACCTGATATATATAGTTTAAAAGAACATGAAAAAGATTTAATTAGACTAGAAGGATATGGAGATAAATCAGTAACCAATTTATTAAATGCAATTGAAGAAAGTAAAAACAATTCCCTAGAAAAATTAATATTTGGACTAGGTATTCCACATGTTGGTGCTAAAACCGCAAAACTATTAGCCCAAGAATATAAGACATTACAAAATTTAATGAAACAAACCGAAGAGGATCTAACAAAAGTACCTGATATTGGAGAAATTATTGCGAAAAGTGTTGTAGATTATTTTAACGACCCTCATCATAAAGCAATCATAGAAGAATTAATAGAGTTAGGAATTAATACTACTTACTTAGGACAAGAAGTCGTAGAAAATGAAGAATTCAGTGGAAAAAGTTTTGTCTTAACAGGAAGCTTAACAATATTTACAAGAGACGAAGCCAAAGAAAAAATCGAGTCCTTAGGTGGAAAAACCGTAGATTCGGTATCCAAAAAAACATCAGTGGTAATCGTTGGAGAAAAACCAGGTAGTAAATATGAAAAGGCATTAAAACTAGGAATACCAATTTGGACCGAAGAAGAATTTAAAGAAAAACTGCAATAGTATCATCTATTGCTTTTTTTCATGATTTAAATATAATAAAAAGAAAGTGAGGTGTAAAAATGGGAGCAAGTCTATCAAACGAAATAACAAAATTCAATATAGGTAATTATATTTCTCTACAAGAAACATTAAAACTAGCAAGAAAAGAACAACAAAGATATCGAAAAATTTTAAAATATATAGAAACGCATAAACCGAGAGAGGAAGTAAGTGGGTTTGCTGATGATATTTTAATCAAAGACAGAACAGAATATACGATGGACCAATATGACATTCAGTGTTCTATGAAATCTTTTAAACTGAAAGATGGGGTATATGCATATGATTGGCAAGTAGCCCATTCCTACCAATTCGAAAATAGAAAATTAAGTTATGTCCCAAGAAGAATTGTTTTGACATCGAAAGATATTTCTCCGCTCCAAGAAAAAATATATAAATACACGGAAGAAGAAAGACAAAAGTTTTTAATGTTTATCTGGGGAGAAATGGATAAAATACCATCCGATGTTTTATACTCCACGGAATCTTTATCCGCATCAGATATAGAGAAAACCGTAATACATGAAACGATAGAAGATGGGAAGACCCCTTATATTGAATATATACAAGAACCACTTGGAATGTATGACACTCATGTAAAAGAAACTGTTGCTTATTGTGATGGGAAAGGGAAATGGCTATCGGAAATGATACTTTTTCCAAAGAAAAATGAAATCGTAACACTAATCGCTAATCCAGAATTTGATAAAAAAGATAAGTGTAGTTGGGTATACCAAAACACCACACTAGAATCCTGGGTAAAAGAACATACAACTCCAGAGGATGATCCAACAAAACTAATAGAGATGACAGGTGATGTAGGAACTTCTATAGTACTTCAAAAACTAGTAAAAAAATTATAATAACGGAAAAAGAGGTAGTAAGTTATCTACCTCTTTTCCTTTACAAGAAAGCCTGTCCGTGGTATAATATGCCTTAATAAAAAGGGGGGAATAAAAATGGCAAAAGGGGAAGCCTATTTTGATTTTTATAAAGAAAAGTTAATAGATTACAAACTTTATAAAAGTCATCCACTAAAAGAGATATTTAATGAAACTGTTCAAGAAGAAGCTGAGTTAATCAAAAAAATATCACCAATTTCTGATAATAAAACATATATGTCAATATATTACTATTTAGTCTGGAATGGTTATTTTTCAGCAAATCATCAATTCATTTTTGATAACAATACGACAGCTCTTTTAGTAGAGCCATCCATTGCAATTGCCTGTGGTAATGGTGTCTGTAGGAATTTGTGTGCACATTTAAAAAAGATATTAGAAGTAATAAATAAAAAAGAATCCTTAGTATTAGTAGGAACTAAATACAACTATAAGAGAAGGAATTTAATAAAAGCACCAGAAATAGAAAGAAATATAAGATTAAAGAAAAAAGATAAGAAATCAACAGACGATAACTTCCCTAACCACGTAGAAATATTGGATACGAAACAAGAAATATTATACGATCCTAGTAATTTCTCCATTCAAAAAATAACAAATCAACCAGAAAATACAGATAGAAAAAAGATGATTGATTTGGGAATAGAACTAACATTAAATTATGACATAGAAGAATCATATGCCAACGACCTAGCAACACATAGTGATTATTTGGAGAAAAAGCTATCAGGTAGAAGATTAGAGGAAATGAGCTTAGAAGCTAGGTATTTACTAAGGCAAGAAGGTATAAATATATGTAAAGAAAATGAAGACTTAATAGAAAGCCATCAAAGAAAAATGCAGGCTGTCTATCAGTACATAAAAAAAGAAACCATTCCATTTAAAAGGGCAGGGTATTAGTAAAGGAGAAAAAAGTATGTTTCTAAATAAAAATAAAAAAAATAAAATTATAACGGAAGAATATGATAATGTAAATTATAACAATTATGGAATGAATGAGATGGATTATGAAGAAGCAATCGAAAAAGAACCAAAGTCTAGAATAGTAACAAATATAATTTTTATAATTATTATTGCATTAGGAATTATGATTACCGCAGATATTATTTTCATAACAAAATATGATAAAGGACCATATTTCGCAATACGAACGAAAACCTATGAAGATGGAGGAACACAAGTATTTTATGGTCTTGGATACAAGGTAATTAAATATCATCAAGAACAAGGAAGAAGAGATACTCAAGTAGGTCTTTGGACAATGCCATATTCAGTAGAACCAACAAATATTTCGGCATTAGATTTAGCAATCGAATTTAGAAATGACCCAGAAAAAACAGCCGATAAATTTTCTGGAGAATTTGTAAGAGTAACAGGAAGAATCTATAAGATAAAAGACAAGGAACTTATTTTAAGATATAAAGATCCTGATGATGCCTATACATTAAAAATAAAATGCCCAATGGCAGAAAAAAACAACTTTGAGGGCATGGAAAAAGGACTAGAAGTAACCGTAATAGGAACTATAGAAAACTTTACTCTAGCAACAAAAGAAAACACCAATATAGTAACAATGAGTAACTGCTTTGCAGAATAAAAATAAATAAAAAATACAAAATAAGAAAGAAGGATTAATATGGAAGAACAAAATAGAATAAATGATATCCCAGAAGAAAAGGAAAATGGGGATATAGAAACAAGAGATGACATTACCGACAAAATACCGCTAACTACAAGTATCACCGACCTAGGATTAACCAAAAAAGTAAGTAATCTTTTACAAAGGGTTGGAATTAATGATTTAGAGAGACTATTAAAATTAGATTATAAAGATTTGAGAAATGTCCGAGGATTAGGAACAAAGGGGAAAAATGAAATTTTAACGTGTATTCATAGTTTTGGATATGAAATGTCAGGTGAAAGTTCTGCTCTTGAATATCAAAACTTAGTAAGAAGAAGCAGAGGGGAAGAATTATTAGAAGATTTAGGATTGTCAGGAATGGCATGTAAGGCATTAAATCGAGCTGGAATATATACACTGGAAACTTTAATAAAAAATCTAAATAAATTAGAGGAAATTCCAAACGTTGGTACTGGGAAAAAAATTATTGTCGAAGCATGGTTAGAAGATTTAAAACGTAAAAAATCAGAAGAAGGGGATTTAATTAGTCCACCGCAAGATTCAAATCAAGAAGTTTTAAATCTACAAACAATAAATAATGAATTGCAACAAGAAATTGATGATATCAAACAAAGAACGGTAAAAAAACGAAAACTATTGGAAAAATATCAAAGGCTAATGGACGAAAAAGAACAATTATTACAACAAGAACAAGAATTAGACAGACAACTAGCTCAATTAAGGGGTGAACAAAATGCAACAACTCCACAATTTACAAAATCAACAAAACAAGGACAATAATTTAGAGCAATTAGACAAAGAAATTCTATATTTAGAAGAAGAAATAAAAAAGTTACAACAACAAAACAAAGTACAAAAAATTAGAATAGAAAGAAAGAATCTAGAGCTTCAAAAATATTGGTTAAAAGAATTAGGTTTTTAAAGGAGTAAGATATGAAAAATTGTAATATAGGTAGAGGAATTGCAGTACTATTAACCGCAACAACAATATTAAGCGGATGTACTAAGACAGAAGAAGAAAAAAAACAGAAATAAAAACTCCAGAAGTAACAACAGAAGAATGCGAACATCTAATTATAGATTTTGGTAATCAAACAGTGATATTTAAAGAATGTGAAGGATATGACAGTTCTTGCATAGCTCAGATGAATAGTGGATTAGCTAAGTACTCCATTACCGATGGGGATGAGGTAATGCTATCTGGATTTACAACAGAGTTTAATGATTATTATACGAATCATAATCAAGTAGATGAAATAGAACAAAAAGCAATAGAGAATGGAGCCTATATTTATAAGCTACAAAAGTAAGAAGAACTCATAGTTCTTTTTTTTATGAAATACAAGTTTTCCATTAAGTAAAATTATGATATAATAACTAAAGTTAAAGGAGGAATTCCAAGTGAAAGATAAATTAACAAAAGAAGAAGTATTACATGTTGCTCATCTAGCAAGAATCAAAGTAGATGAAGAAGAAATAGAAAAATATCAAGTAGAGTTAAAACAACTTTTAAATGATGTGGATAAAATAAAAGAAGTAGAAGGCTATGATAATGAAAGAATGATTGCACCATGGTCAAAAAATACAATAACAAGAGAAGATGAACCAGGGGAAATGTTAAATCCTAAGGAAGTATTAAAAAATGCTCCAAGACATAGTGGAAATTATATTGAAGTACCAATTGTAATTAGTGAGAGTGAGGGGGCTTAAGATGAAATATTTAGATAAGACAATCGAAGAAATTCATAATGCCTTAAAGAAAAAAGAAATTAAACCAATAGATTTAGTAGAAGAGGCTTTTGAAAGAATTGAAGAAAATAAAGAATTAAATGCTTATATTACACTAAATAAAGAAGAAGCAATCAAAAGAGCCAAAGAACTAGAAGAAAAAGAAGTAGGGGATAATTTATTATTTGGACAACCAATTGCTGTAAAAGACATTATTATAACAAAAGATTTAAGAACCACTTGTGCCTCTCATATCTTAGATAATTTTATTCCTATCTATAATGCAACAGTAGTAGAAAAAATAAATGAGAGTGACATGATTATTATTGGAAAAACCAATATGGATGAATTTGCCATGGGATCAAGTAGTAGAACTAGTTACTTTGGAGCACCAAAAAATCCATGGAATAAAGAAAAAATATCAGGAGGATCTTCTGGAGGAAGTGCAACAACGGTTTCTGCAAGAGATGTGTTGTTTGCCTTAGGTACCGATACCGGTGGTTCAATCAGGCAGCCAGCAAGCTATACAGGAATTGTCGGAATGAAACCAACCTATGGTAGAGTATCTCGTTACGGAATTATAGCTTTCGCATCAAGTCTAGACCAAGTAGGACCAATGACGAAAAATGTTTATGAAAATGCTCTACTTTTAAATGTAATAGCTGGACCAGATGACAAAGATTTAACTTCTGCAGACAAAGAAAAAGAAGACTTTACTAGAAAAATTGGTAAAGATATTAAAGGTATGAAAATAGCTCTTCCTAATTATTTTATGAGTGATATCGTAACAGAAGAAATAAGAAGTGAAGTCGAAAAAGCAAAAAAAATATTAGAAGAAAATGGTGCTACAGTAGACTATGTAGATATGAAATACTTAGATAAAGCTGTTACACTATATCAAATTATTGCCATGGGAGAAGCTTCTTCTAATTTAGCTAGATTCGATGGAATTCGTTACGGTTATTCAGAAGAAAATCCAAAAGACATCGAAGACTTATATTTGGAAACCAGAAAAAATGGATTCGGCAAAGAAGTAAAAAGAAGAATTATGGTAGGTTCTTATTTACTAAGTGGAGATAATGCCAAGATTTATTACAATAAAGCATTATCGATTAGAGATGATATGAAAAAAGAATTTGATAGAGTCTTTAAAGATTATGACTTAATTATTGGACCAACGACCACAACAACCGCCTATGACCTAACAGACCCAATGGATGATCCATCGAAAAGTTTTATGGATGATGTATTAGTAATACCAGTGAATATGGCTGGATTACCAGGATTATCTTTACCAATCGGATTTGGAAAAGATAATATGCCAATAGGTTTACATATTATTGGAAATAGTTTTGAAGAAGCAACTATCTACCAATTAGCAAGTTTCCTAGAAAAGAAAGTCAATCTAGAATTAAACCCAAGAAAGGAGGATGAAAATGTCTAGTTATATTCCAACCGTCGGTATCGAAGTACACTGTGAATTAAAAACAAATACTAAGATATTTTCAAATAGTGTAAATGGTTATGGACAAATGGCAAATGCTTTAACAAATGTAGTAGATTTAGGTTATCCTGGAACTCTTCCTACATTAAATAAAGAAGTATTAAACCTAGCTATCAAAGCAGCCTTAATCTTAAACTGTAAAATTCGTCCAAAAATGCATTTTGACAGAAAAAATTATTTTTATCCAGACAATCCGAAAAATTACCAAATTACCCAAGCAGAAACACCAATTGGGTATAACGGTTATGTTGAAATAGAAGTAAATGGCAAAAAGAAAAAGATTGAAATTGAAGAAATGCATATCGAAGAAGATACTTGTAAAAGTACGCATAGAGGAACAAAAACACTACTAGACTTTAACCGTGCTGGAGTTCCATTAATAGAGATTGTAACCAAGCCATGTATGGAAAGTGGAGAAGAAGCAAAACTTTACTTAGAAAAACTAAGAGAATTATTATTTTACAGTGACGTATCAGACTGTAAGATAGAAGAAGGATCCATGAGAGCCGATGCGAATGTATCGATTAGAAAAGAAGTATCAGATCCATATGGAACGAAAGCAGAAATAAAAAATATAGGTTCTATTTCAAATGTAAAACTAAGTATTGATAAAGAAATAGAACGTCAAAGTAAACTTTATGATAAGGGAGAAACCTTCTTACCACAGACCAGACGTTTTGATTCCAAATTAAACGATACGGTTTTAATGCGTGTTAAAGAAACAGGAAACGATTATCGTTATTTCCCAGAACCAGACATTCCTTATGTTTATATAACAGAAGAACAAATAAATGAAGTAAGAAAAACAATTCCGATGCTACCAGATGAAAGAAGAGAAAAATATCAAAGTCTTGGAATAAGTGAAGTAAATGCGAAAAAACTAGTACAGAACAGATCTTTAAGTGATTATTTAAATGACTTATTCGAAGAAAAGATAGATTTTAAAACAGCATCAAATTTATTATTAGGAGATATTTCTGCTTATCTAAACAAAAATGAAATAGAAATTACAAAAACAAATCTTTCGAAAGAAAAATTTGTAGAATTAACCAATAATATAAGTGATGGTACATTAACTAGTAAAAACCTAAAAGAAATATTAGATACTGTAATGGAAAGTGATAAAACAATTGAAGAAATAATTAAAGAAGCAGGCATAAAAAATATCACAGATAATTCAGCAATTACAGAAATGATAAAGAAAATTATTAGTGAAAACCCAGAAAGTGTAGCGGATTACAAAGCTGGAAAAGACCGTGCTATCAAATACTTAATGGGACAAGTAATGAAAGAAAGCAAAGGGACTCTAAACCCTTCCATGGCTATGGATATTTTAAAAGAAGAATTAAACAAGTAATTGAAAAAGAAAAATACATAGTGTATAATAAAAATACTAGGATGTGATGATAATGAGTTTTATAAGAAAAAATAAATTTGTAATTATAGCAATAGGAATATTCTTAATATTAGTAATTTTAGCTTTTCAAGTAGTAAATATGTTCTTTCCAGAAGAAGGAAAAGCATTATATGGAAATCGCTTAGATGGAATTGAAGAAGTAGAACTTACCGATAAAAAATTAGGAAATATGGAATCTGACTTAGAAGAAGATGGAGCAGTAAAAGAAGCAAAAGTAAGCGTTACTGGAAAAATTGTAGAAGTAATTATCACAGTAAAAGATGATACTTCAATAGATACTGCCAAAGGATTAAATACAAAGGTTTTAGATGCCTTAACAAAAGATGAAAAAAAATTCTATGATATTCAAATTTTCGTAAAAAAAGATTCTGATGCCAGTAATTTTCCTATTATAGGATATAAGCATCATGCAAAAGATAAATTTTCTTGGACAAAAGATAGAGAGGCAGAATAATGAAAAAGAAATTAATAATTATTATTCCGATAATAATAGCGTTATTGACTTTTGTGTTTGTATATCGCTATTATAACAAAGAAGATAAAACAACTACTCTAACCGTTAGAGAAAAACAATGGGTACAAGAAAACAAAGAAAAAACTTATGACTTTGAAGTGGTAAATGATTATCCATTATATGGATTAAACGGAGAAGGAGTTATCTTCAGATTTTTAGATGATTTTGAAGAAAATATTGGACTTGAATTTAATAGAATCCCATATTTAAAAGAATCAGAAACATCAACAGACAGTTTTCGAATTAGAATATTAGACAATGATCAAAAAATAGGAAAAAATGACTTATCTCTATTTAATGATAATTATGTGGCAGTAGGAAAAACTTATCAAAGACTAAATAGTATTAAAGATTTTAAAAATATTACATTTGGAGTATTTAAAGAAGATGCCAGTGAAATTAGTTACTATTTAAAAAGTGGAACCAATTTATCTTATAAAAATTATGACGATATTGAGGATTTGTATGGAGCATTAGATAAAGATGAAGTAGATATGATTATTGTTCCTAATATTATGTATTTAAATTATACAATTGAAAACGATAAATATTCTATTAACTATTTCTTTACAGAAATGCAAAAACAAATCGTATTAACATTAAGTAAAAATAATGAAGAACTAAATAAAATTGTTACCAAATATTACAATAAGTGGAAACAAACGAAATATGTAGAAGAGTATAATGAAGCCTATTTAGATTATTATTTAGAAGAAAATGAATTAGATGCGAAAACAAAAGCAGAATTAATTTCTAAAAACTATACTTATGGATATGTAGAAAATCCTCCATACGAACAAATGGTAAATGGAAAAGTATCTGGAATTGCCGGAGAATATGTAGATAGAGTAGCGAGACTTTCAGGAATTACTTTTAAGTATAAAGAATACGAAACTGTAGAGGATTTGAAAAAAGCCATTGATAAAGGTGAAATAGATTTATATTTTGACTATTATAACTATAATAACGATAAATATAAATCAACACTATCTACTTTTGTAGAAAAATATGTGGTGTTAGGAAAAGAAGAAGATAACCATATTGTCACTTCTTTTGAAAGTATGAAAGATGAACAACTTGCGATGTTGGCAAATGATTCTTTGTATAATTATTTTTCTAATAATGCAAGAGCAAAAATTAAAACCTACAGCAACATTGAAGAACTAGTAAAAGAAAGTGATGATCGACTAATTGTTGTAGATAGAGAAATCTACACTTATCATCAAAACGATGAGTTCAAAAAATTAAAATTATTGTATACAGATACTATGATGAATGATTATAAATTTATGGTAAAGAATAATAATAATGCTTTCTATGATTTGTTTAACTATATTATTAATACCAATTCTTATTATAATTATAGAAATAGTGGTATAACAAATTTACATGCTTCTATATTAGAAGGTTCAACATTTGAACAAGTATATACAATTGTATTAACAATTATTTTCGTACCATTAATAATACTATTAATAATCTATTTAATTATTAAGAAGAAAAAACAAATAAAGAAAGTAAAAGCTAGTGATAGACATAAATATACAGATATGTTAACTTCATTAAAAAATAGAAACTATTTAAATGCTAAAATGCCAGAATGGGAAGAATCGAAAGTATTCCCTCAAGCGATTGTTATGGTAGATTTAAATAATGTAAAATATATAAATGATAATTATGGTCATGAAGAAGGAGATGACCTAATCATCAAAGCAGCCAGTGTTTTAGTAAATACCCAACTAGAAAACAGTGAAATTATTCGTACAGATGGTAATGAATTCTTAATTTATTTAGTAGGTTACAGTGAACGCCAAATCGCAACATATGTGAAAAAACTAGGTAAAGAAATGAAAAACTTACCACATGAATTTGGAGCTGCAATTGGATATAGTATGATTACTGATGAAATAAAAACTTTAGATGATGCAATTAACGAAGCAACACTAGAAATGATAACAGCGAAAGAAGAAATGAAGTAAAAGGGATGAAGAAAATGGAGCGAGTAACCGGAGTTATAAAAAAAGTCATTTCGATTATAACAAAACCTGAAATGAGAGTTCTACCTGGACAACTCGCTTTTTTCTTTGTGTTATCAATTATCCCTCTAATCGCATTAATCGGAGCTATTGCTTCTAAATTTTCTATTCCTACCGAAGCATTAAATGAATATTTACTATCAGCACTTCCAGGAGCCGTATCGGAACTTTTTACAACAGCAGTAACAAGAAAAGGAATTAATTTTAATATTTTTGTCTTCTTTTTCTCTGCCTTTTTATTAGCCTCTAATGGTACACATTCTATGATTATAACATCCAATGAAATATATAAAATTAAGTCAGATAATGTATTAAAAAGAAGATTAAAAGCCGTAGGAATGACATCCATTTTATTAGGAATATTTTTATTCTTAATTTTAGTACCAGTATGTGGGGATACAATCTTTGGTATTATAAAAGAAACATCTAATAATCAAACATTAGTCAATGTTATTTATCGTATATATCAAATAATTAAATATCCGATATCTATAATAGTAGTATATTTAAATATTAAATTATTGTATGTAGTGGCACCAGACAAGAAAATAAGAAGTAAAACTACAACCAAGGGAGCTTTATTTACAACAATTAGTTGGATTCTAGCAACCGAAATATATACGTTTTACATTGGAACATTTTCAAAATATGACGTATTCTATGGAAGTATTTCCAATATAGTAATACTTCTATTATGGATTTATATTTTATCCTATATCTTTGTACTAGGCATGGCTATTAATGCCGGAAATACCAACGAAGATGATATCGAGAGAACGGGAATGTTATTAACGAAAAAATAATTTTTATAAGGAAGATTAGAAATGATAATAGTAGGACAAATTTTAGGTTTTATATATTTAATAATTTTTGTTATTAGTTTTCAATTTAAAAAACTAGAAACCTTAATGAAAATTAGAATAGTATCCAAAATAATAGCAACCTTGCATTATTTGTTTTTAAGTGCTTATTCCGGTGCAGTTTCTCAATTTATTAGTATCTTCCCAAACTATTTCTCTTATAAATATCAGGGGCAAAAGAAAAATAAAATAATCGCATTTCTATTTATTATAATATTTTTTATTTCAGGAATTCTCACTTATCAAAACATATATGACACCCTTCCGATAATAGGGTCAATATTAACTGTCATTGCAATATTTCAAACAAATACGAAATACGTTCGATTATTTCAATTAATTATTTCACCATTCTTTTTAGTTTATAATATAGTCAGTCATTCTTATGCTGGAATTATTATGGAAATATTAGTAGTTATTTCATGTTTGATTGGAATGATGAGATTAGATAAAAGTAAATAAAAAAGAAAACAGAGAAATACACTACCGTGTATTTTTATCATTTAAAAGATAAGTGAAGTAATTGAAAAAAAGATATAATAATGCTATAATGAAATAAGCAAAGTTCGAGATGATGAATATAAAAGCGAGGTTAAACTATGAAGAATTTAAAAAATAGCTGGAATAGACTAAAAAAATCATTAAAAAAGAACTTAAAAAAAGTAAAAGAAGAACACTTAATAAGAGAATATGCAAAAAACAATGTCTTATTTTTAGTCTTCATTTTTACTGGTGTCCTAAATTCAACTATGCTAAGATTTTTCTGTATTAATTCCACAGAAAACTATCTAGCAATAGCCCCAATCTTAGCCGATTTAGCGATATTAATTATCGTAGGTGGACTAGGTTATTTATTAAAGCCAAAGAATAGATTTGGTTATTATTTAGGATTTAGTATCTTTTTTGCAGCAATATGTTTAATTAATTCTATTTATTATACTTACTATACATCTTTTGCGTCCGTTTCCATGCTATCATTAACACAATACATTGGAGATGTCGGAGATGCTGTAGTAGAACAGGCTATTCAATTTAAAGATTTATTATATGTTTTAGCTCCAATAATTCTAGTTTTAGTAAATTCAAGATTAAAAAAGAAGAATTATAACAAAGTAATAGAAGTAAAATCAGAGAGAAAAAAGAAAGCCTTAAAAACGATTGGCGTAGGTGCTGTACTTGCCATTATATTTTTATTTACATTAACCCCAACGGATATGTCAAGGTTAATAAAACAATGGAACCGTGAATATATTGTTATGAAATATGGAATCTATATCTATCAAGCCAATGATGTAGTAGCATCCATACAACCAAAGATAAACTCTTTATTTGGATATGACCAAGCAAAGAAAAATTTCAATGATTATTTTAAAGACAAAGAAGAACATAAAAAGAATAAATATACAGATATCTTTGAAGGGAAAAATGTACTTGTAATTCATGGAGAAAGCTTGCAGACAAATTTAATGGATTTATCTTTTAATGGACAAGAAGTAACACCGAACTTAAATCGTCTAGCTGAAGAAGGAATGTTTTTTTCAAACTTTTATTCCCCAGTAAGTGTAGGTACTAGTAGTGATGCAGAATTAATGTTTAACACTTCATTATTACCAACAAAAAGTGGAACAGCATTTGTATCTTATTCCGATAGAACATACAATGCCACTCCAGGGTTATTAGCAGAAAAAGGATATTATACATTTAGTATGCATGGAAACAATGCAGATTTCTGGAACAGACGTGCAATGCATAAGAGTTTAGGATACGATAGATTCTATAGTAAAGAAGACTATAACGTAACAGAAGAGAATACCGTAGGTCTTGGAATTAATGATTATGCATTTTTTGATCAATCCGTAGAGAAAATAAAGAAAATAGCAGATAAACACGAGAAATGGTATGGAATGTTAATGATGTTATCGAACCATACACCATTCTCAGAATTAGATAAATACGGAGATTTTCCAGTAGATATAAAAGAAACCATAACAAATGAAGATGGACAACAAGAAGATGTAACTTATCCTTATATGGAAGGAACTAAGTTAGGAAATTATTTCAAATCAGCTCATTATGCAGACGGTGCCATCGGTGAATTAATGGCTAAATTAGAAGAAGAAGGACTACTAGAAAATACGGTAGTAATAATCTATGGAGATCACGATGCCAGACTTCCAAGAAGTGACTATAATCGATTATACAATTATGATAAAGAAAACGACTCTGTATTAGATGAAGAGGATCCAAACTACAAAGAATATGATTCTTATCAATATGAATTAGGACGAAAAGTACCGCTGATTATTTGGACAAGTGATATGAAAGATACAGACTTAAATAAAGAATATACGAACGTAATGAGTATGTACGACGTAGAACCAACCATTGGTAATATGCTTGGATATGAAAACGATTATGCTTTAGGACACGATATATTTGATATTAAAGATAAAAATATTGTAGTTTTTCCTAATGGTAACTGGTTAACTAATAAAGTATACTATAACAGTCAAAAAGGAGAATACTTATCACTAACCGAAGAAGCTGTAAGTGAAGAAGAAATTAAAGAAAACAGTGAATATGCGAGTGCTTTATTAGATGTATCAAATGATATTATTGTATTTGACTTATTAAAAGAAGATCAAACAGACGAAAATAGAGTAATAGAAAACCAAGAGAAAGGAACCTAATTTATGAAATTAAAGAAAAAACCAAAGAAAATTTTAATTACAATCATTGTATTAGTAGCACTAGCAGCCATCGGATTTGTAGGATACAAAGTGTTTTTTGAACAACCAGAAGTAAAAGAAGCAAAAGTAATAAAAACAATAAAAAAATATGGATATACTCTAAAAGATAACAAGACCAAAAGATACCAAGAAATGTTTGAAGAACTAGATAAAATATTGAAAAAAGACCCAGTAGAGGAAGAAGAGTATGTTAAGAAGATAACAGAAATGTTTATTTATGATTTTTATAGCTTAGAGGATAAAAGTGCAAAAACAGATGTAGGTGGTACAGATTTTGTCTATTCCAAAGCACTAAGTAATTTCTTAGAAAATGCAGAAGATACTTATTATAAATATGTAGAAAGTAATATTTATGGAAATAGAAAACAAGAGTTACCAGTGGTAGATAAAATTACAATTAATAGCGTAGAAAAAACAGAATTTGCCTATGGGAATACCTCAGATGAAGAAGCCTATGAAGTAAATGTATCATGGACATATACAGATAGTGATTTTGATGATTATCAAAAAGAAGCAACCTTAACATTTATACATGAAGATATAAAATTATCATTAGCTGAATTAAAATAGAGGATATCCTCTTTTTTTTTCGAAAAAAGAAAACTAGTCAGAAATAAGAAAATAAGATATAATGAAATAGGAGGTAAATATGTTATTTATTGAATATCCAAAATGTTCTACTTGTAAAAAGGCAAAAAAATATCTAGAAGATCATAATATACATTTTATCGATAGAAATATCATAACAGAAACACCAACCAAAGAAGAATTAGAAACTTGGATAAAAAAGTATAATATAAAAATTGAAAAGTTATATAATACAAGTGGAATGAAATACAGAGAATTAAATCTAAAAGAAAAAAGACAAGAAATGTCATTAGAAGAACAACTAACATTACTATCATCCGATGGAATGTTATTAAAAAGACCTATTCTAATAACGGAAAAAACAATGACTACAGGTTTTAGAGAAAAAGAATGGGAAAAAGTAATAGAGGAGGAAAGAAAATGAAAGAATTAGTATTAAAAAGATGTAAAAAATGCAATGCCTTAATAAAGGTATTAGAGGATTGTAAGTGTGAAGATTGTGGAATCGTATGTTGTGGAGAACCAATGGAAGAAGTAAAAGCGAATAGTGTAGATGCTAGCTTTGAACGTCACTTACCAACCTATGAAAAAGAAGAAGATAACATTCATATCAAAGTGGATCATGTTATGGAAGAAGATCATTATATCGAATGGATTTTAGTAAAAACAGAAAAGGAAAATAGAGAAGTAATATTAAAACCAGGGGATACACCAGAAATGACAGTTCCATACGAAAAAGGAGCCTTAATCTATGCTTATTGCAATAAACATGGACTATGGAAAACGGTGGTGGAATAATGGATTTCAAAGCCTTAAATGACCTTTCTTATGGTATGTATATAGTAACAACCAAAAAAGGAAACAAAAACGTAGGATGCTTTATTAATACAACTATGCAAATTACCTCAAAAAATCCAATTTTGGCGATTAGCTTAAATAAAGAAAATTATACCAATGAGGTCTTAAAAGAAACTAGAAAATGTGCAATTTCTATTTTATCAGAAAAGGCAGAAAAAGAACTAATATCAAAATTTGGATATTTTTCATCCAGAGAAATTAATAAATTTGAAGATAGAAACTATCAAAATATTAGTGAATTACCAGTAGTATTAGAAGATATCTGTGGATATATAATCGGTGAGGTAATTCGAGTAATTGATGTAGAAACTCACGATATATTCTTAATTCGGATCCAACAAGCAAAAAAAATATCGGAAGAAGTACCAATGACCTATAAGTATTACCATGAAAATTTAAAAGGTACGGCTCCAAAGAAAGCTCCAACTTATCAAGAAGGAAAAACAGAAAGCAAAGGAAATAGATATCAATGTAGTATCTGCGGATATATCTATGATGATAGCAAAGAAGAAATAAACTTTGAAGATTTACCAGAAGACTGGACATGTCCATTATGTGGAGTAGGTAAAGATAAGTTTATTAAATTATAATAGAACAGAAATGTTCTATTTTTTTATAAAAAAAA
>CALVRR010000022.1 GCA_944358705.1 uncultured Bacilli bacterium | reverse complement strand
CACCTGTACAATACAGACTTAAATATTCATAAAATTAATCTTTTTATTTAGTGAGTACTTGACGGGTACTATTATCAAATTTAATCCTTTTTTTTTGCTTTTTTTCCTTGATAAGTATCTCTTTTTACCATTTCTTTATCGATATCATTTAATACACAAAATTTCTTAATTAACCATTTTGGTTCTATTAAGTCTTCTACTTTTGGGTCACCTGTAATTCTATGAATTACGATTTCTGGTCTTAAAAGTTCTAATTGTTCTATTACAATGTCTATATATTCTTCTTTTGATAGTATTTTGAAATGTTCTCTTTGGTAAAGTTCTTCTAATGGTGTGTCTTTTAGTATACTAAGCATATGTATTTTTATTCCCTGAATATCTAAGTTGTTTAGATATTTTACGGTATTTAGCATATCTTCTTTTGTTTCATAAGGTAGTCCATTTATAATATGAACTACTACATTGATATTATTTTGACGTAGTTTTTTTACCATGTTTTCGAAACTTTCTAAACTATGACAGCGGTTGATTAATTTTGCAGTTTTTTCTTTTGTTGATTGTAGTCCTAATTCGATTGTTAAATAAGTCTTTTCATTTAATTCTTTTAGATAATCTAAACATTCTTCTGATATGGCATCTGGACGTGTTGCGATACTTAATCCAATTACATTATCAAAAGAAAGTACGGTTTCGTATAATCTTTTTAGAGTGTCTACTTCTGCGTAAGTGTTAGTTCTGGCTTGAAAATAACCAATGTATTTAGCGTTTGGCCATTTTTTTAGCATTTTTTCTTTTACAGTATTAAATTGCTTTTTTAGAGAATCTTCTTTGTTTCCTGCAAATTCCCCACTTCCTGTTTTTGAACAATAAATACAACCTCCATATCCTACGGTTCCATCTATATTAGGACAAGAAAATCCAGCATTTAAACTGACTTTGAAGACTTTAGAATGAAATTTGTTTTTGTAAAAATAGTCTAGGGTATGATACCTTTTGTTGGTATTTGAATAAATAAATGAATTCACTTTACACCTCACTTATTGTATATAGATAAAGTGCTTTTAAGAAAAGCCAAGGATTTAGAAATAATTTTTTCTTTAATCCTCTTTTTTTGTTTGATATTTCTTTCATTAGTTCTTTTAATTGCATTATTTCTTTTTTATTTTCAGTTTTTAATTTCTTTTTTAATAGCTTATTAAATTTTTTCTCTGTGTAGATTACAGTTTCATCAAAATCAAAATCTTTTGCTAATCTTTCCATAATTTTTAAACTGATTTTATCTATCATTTCGGTTTTTGATTTTTTAGAATAGTTTATTAGTTTTTGAAATGTTTCTATACTTTTTTCGTTGTTTAAAATAGTTTCTAATATATATTTAAAGGTTTCTAAATGCTTTTTTTTGTTTTTTTCTAGTGTTCCTTTCTTAAAAGTGTATTTGTTTCCTTCGAGTTTATTAAATTTTTTTAGGGTGTCATTGTATCCTAATTTTATATTTCTTTTTGCTCCTTCTTCATAAAAGTTTAAGAAGTTTGTCAGTTTATTGTTTGGTTTTATGGTTGTTGTTGGAAGACTTTTCTTTGGTTTTCTATTAAGTCCAGGAGCAGATAAGTCTACGGCAATGATCTCATCTGCTCCCATGCTTATTGCTAAATTAATTGGTAGATTATCAAATATTCCACCATCGATATATTTGTTTCCCTCAATTTCTTTTTGTTTAAAAGCTGGATAACAAGAGGCAGAAGCCATTAGATAATCTCCTATTAGATGTTTTGGGATTTCTTTTTTTGTGATTTGTATTGGTTTTTTTGTTGTTAAATTGAAAGTAATTAATCCATAATTGATGTTTGATTTTAATAATTTTTTGTAGTTAATTTCTTTTTCAATTAGACTTTCTAATTCTTTTGCTTCCATTCCTCCATTTTTGATAAATTCTCTTCCATACATTTTCATTACGTCAAGATCGTTTGTACTGTTAACTGCGTTTTCTCCAAACAATAATTTTAAATTTATTTTTTTCCATAATTTGATTGCTTTTCTATAACTTTTTTGAGTAATTAATGCTCCGTTTAATGCTCCTACGGAGGTTCCTGTTACAATATCAAATTTTATATGTAATTTTTTTAATGCTTTCCAAACTCCGATTTGGTAAGATCCTTTGGATCCTCCACCAGATAATACTAATGCTTTCATAACTCCACTACCTTTTTCGTGATATATTGTAGCATAAAATAGTTAAAATTACAATTTCTATGGTATACTTAATATAGTAGGTGATGTTTGTGAAGAAAAAGTTTCGATTAAAAAAGTCGGTGCAGAAAAAATTGAAGGTTTTTGGAGTTGTTCTTGGAATCTTTTTGGTTGCATTTTTCTTTTATTCATCACAAATTGCTTCTCTTACTAGATTAGGATATAGTAAAGAAGCTAGTAGAAATATTTTGTTTCAATTTAAGAAAGATTATGTTTTGTCTGTTGGAGAGAATAAGACTTTAAATGCAGCTTTTGAAAGTGATGATTATAAAGAAAAGTATTTAGATCAATATTCTAAGATAGATTATCAAAATCATGAACATTTAATTCAAAATATTAATACTTTGATAAAAAAAGGTTATAGTAATAGTAATATTTCTATGATTTTGGCTCATGGTAGTGATCGTGATGTTCGTGATTTTGCTAAGAGAGATAAAATTAATTATTTAGAGGAATTTTTTAGCTTGCCATATGCTAAACTTCGTAATTATGATCGTTATGTTGATTATTCTAATGAAACAGGAGAAGATGATGAAACTACGGTATTAGCTGTGAATTTAGATATGGATAAGGAAGATTATAAAGATAGTGTTGTAGTAAAAAAATTTAGTACGGATATGTTAGTTAATAAACATCGTTCTTTAGAGAAAGATTATGAGCCAGATGATTTGGTATCGATTGATAGTGAGTATGCAGCGGATGATACTCAAAAAGGAGCGAGGGTTGCTGTTAATGCTTTTATTTCTATGTATGAGGCAGCAAAAAAGGATGGTTATGACTTGGTTATTAATTCTAGTTATCGTAGTTATCAAGATCAGGTAGATATTTGTGATACTTATCGTGATTTATATGGTGAGAATTACGTTACTAATTATGTTGCTAAACCTGGATTTTCAGAACATCAAACTGGTCTTTCTTTTGATATAGGAAGTAGAAACTCTAATGTTTTTGCTGAATCAGAAGAATATGAATGGATTCAAGAAAATGCTCATAAGTATGGATTTATTCAACGTTTCCCAGAAAAGTATGAAGCGGTTACTGGGTTTCGAGCAGAACCTTGGCATTATCGTTATGTTGGTAAAAAAATAGCTAAATATATATATGAAAATGATATTCCTTTTGAAGAATATTATGCTATGTTTTTAGATTCTTAGAGGGGGCTTTTGCTATTTTTTCTTGGAATATTGTTTGTTTTATGGTATTATGTTACTAGAATAATAAGAAGGTGTTGGTATGTATCCACTTGGAAAACAATTTGAAGTAGATTATACACGAGCAAAAAGTGATGATAAAACCTTTGTTAAGGGAAGTAATTTTCGTATTACTGTTATTACAGAACGAATTGTTCGATTAGAATATTCACCTAGTGGGGCATTTGTTGATCGTCCTACTCAGCTTATTGTGCGTAGAAATTTGGGATATCCTGAGTTTCAGTTAAAACAAGACACTCAATTTGTTGAAATTACTACGAAGTATTTTCATTTAACTTATGTAAAACGTCAACCATTTGTTGGAAATAAAGTTGATCCTATGAAAAATTTGAAAATCACCTTGTCAAGTCGTGATCGTGATCGAAATAAGGATTGGTATTATGGACATCCAGAGGCAAGAAACATGATGGGAAATTTTATAAGTGTTGATGTTTCTACGGATAAAAATATGTGTCGAGGACTTTATTCTTTGGATGGTTTTTCATCACTAGATGATAGTAAGAATAAACTTATTATGGAGGATGGTACTCTAACCGATCCACCGGCTGATCATATCGATATTTATGTGTTTATGTATGATCGAGATTTTAAACAGGCTTTATTTGATTATTTTAAGATGACTGGTTCTCCGGCCATGATTCCTAGGTATGCGCTTGGTAATTGGTGGAGTCGTAATATTACATATGATGATTTTTCTACTACAGCGTTATTAAAGAAATTTGAAAAGAAGAAAATTCCTTTTTCTGTTATGTTGTTTGATCATGACTGGCATTATCGAAATGTTGGGGATTATTCTGGGCTGAAAGTTGGTTATACTTTTAATACAAATCTTTTTCGTAATCCCAAGGCTATGATTGAAAAATTTCATCAAAGAGGAATTCGTGTAGGACTTTGTATTAATCCAGAGGGTGGATTTTATCCGCATGAACAATATTATAAACAGGCGAGTGAATTCTTGGGTGTTACAGATTCTAAAATAATTTTATTTGATCCACTAAATCCTAAAATTTTAGATGTTTTATTTAAGGCATTTCTTCATCCATTGGAAAATGATGGCGTTGATTTCTTTTGGAATGATTATAAAGGGGATGGAAATCCTTTGAATTTATGGATTTTAAATCATTATTTATATTTGGACTCTGGTAGAAATCAAAATAAGAGAAGTATGCTCTTAGCTAGAAATGGAATTTATGGTTCCCATCGTTATCCAATTCTTTATGGTGGAAGTAGTGAAGTTAGTTGGGAAGCTTTGAAAAAATTACCATTTCAATATTTAAATGCTGCGAATATTGGTGTTAGTTGGTGGAGTCATGATGTTGCTGGTAATCATGGTGGTATTGAAGAAAGTGAGCTTTATATTCGTTATTTAGAGCTTAGTGTTTTTTCTCCGATTTTACGTTTTCATGGTGCACGTGGTCCTTACTATAAAAGGGAACCGTGGTTATGGGATGTAAAAACAGAAAACATTGCAGCTGATTATTTAAGACTTCGTCATCGCTTAATTCCTTATTTATATACAGAAGCTTATAATTATACGAAAGCAGGGACGCCACTTATTCAACCTTTTTATTATAATTATCTCTGGGTTTATGATGATGAGTTATATAAAAATCAATACTATTTTGGATCACAATTACTTGTTTGTCCTATTTTGGATAAAAAAGATCCTACTATGAATCGTACTGTTCATCGTTTCTTTATACCAGATGGTATTTGGTATGATTTTCGTACTGGTAAAAAATTTCCTGGAAATAAAAAATATATTTCTTTCTTTAAGGAAGAAGATTATCCAGTATTTGCGCATGCTGGTAGTATTATTCCACTTTCTAATCGAAGTGATTATAATAATGTTGGACTTCCTACGGATATGGAAATTCAAATATTTCCTGGGGTTTCTAATACATATACTTTATATGAAGATGATGGTATTACTTCGTTATACAAAGATGGTTATTATTTAAAAACGTCTATTGATTACAATTATTTAAGAAATAATTATACGGTTATTATTCGATCTATTGATGGAAAAAGTGGTATTGTTCCGGAGAAGAGAAATTATAAATTAGTTTTCCGGAATACGAAACAAGCACAAGATGTTACTGCATATTATAATTCTCAAAAAATACCTGTGAATTCTTATATTGATGGAAATGATTTTGTTGTTGAAATTATGGATTGTCCTACGGTTGGACAATTAACTGTTAATTGTAAAGGTAGAGATATTGAGATTGATGCGGTTCGTTTGATTAATGATGATATCGATAGTATTTTGGTTGATTTGCAGATTGAAACGTATTTAAAAGAAGATATTGCTAAAATTATGTTTGGTAAAGATACTATTAGTCATAAGCGTATTGCTATTCGTAAATTGAAGAAAAGAGGATTATCCAAGGAATATATTCAATTGTTCTTAAGACTTCTTGAATATATTAGTGAATTTTAGGAGGGTAGATTATGAATTCTGGTGAAGATTTTCGAAAAGTAAAAGAATATGTTGTTCGTAATTTTGGGTATGATGAGGCGACTTCCTATTCTTTTGCGATTTGTGATTCTATGATTTCTCATTTGGTAGAAGGTGAGTTGGATGATGTTTTGCCTTCTTCTGTTTTCTATTCCATGTCAAGTGATAAGAAGAAAGAAGTTTTGTCATTAGCACATCGATATCAAGGTCTATGTTTTTATGATGGAGATTCTGATAATTGGTTAGATTCTGTGGAAGAAATTTCTAAAATCGGAGATGAGGTTGCTGCTTTTCGAATTTTTCAAAATTTTGATTTTTTGATTCAACTGGCTGTAGATGGTGGTGAGAATCTTTTAAAACAACTTTCTGAATTTCAAAATTATGATGGTTATATGGATAGTTCTGTTATTGAATTTTTGAGAGTTACTTTTGGAGATGATTTACTTTTAAGACAAACGTTAAAATCTATGACTTCTCCTGATTCTATGTATTCTATTTTTACGGATTCCCAAAAAGCGGATTTATTAACTTATCCAGAGGGTACGGTTTACTTTTATGGGGAAGATGGTCCAAAACTTACACATCCACTACTTCTGTCTTGTGAGATTTATAATCGTATGCATTCGGAACCTTTTAGTGTTTCTTCTCAGGATGAAGTTAGTAAGATTGCTTCTGAATTAGAGAGTTATTTTCATAAAGATTTGGATTTTTCTGAAGTTATTCGTGAAATGTCGGATGATTACCATGAAGTGATACGTAAGATTTCTAATCGTCCAGCGAAAGACATTATGGAACTTCAACATGATATTCATGGAGATATTCCTTCGACTGGCTGGATGATTGAAAATAATCCGCTTGTTCAAATGTTGGATACACCTTATCATCCGACTTCTTCGAAAAATGATAAAATACGAAGTAAATAAAGTAAAAAAATACTTGTCAAAAATATAAATTTTTACTATACTAATAGCATGTTGACATATTACTAGTAGTAGTAATATATGTACTTATTTTAGAGAGTTTACGGTTGGTGAAAGTAAATATAAGTAGTATATGAACTTGATTAGTGTAAAAATATGTAGGGTTAGACCTTTATCTCATAAAGCTGCATAGTATTACTATGAAGTAAGGTGGTACCGCGAAATTTCGTCCTTATAGTTTATAAGGACTTTTTTTATTTAGGAGGATTTATGCTGGAAGAACTTGTTTTATTTTTGTTATGTTTTTTCTTGATTTTATTAGTTTATGAATTGTTTATTGTACGGAAAGCTAAAAAAAATAAAGGAAAAAAACATCCTATGGAAGTTAAATATTTAATTGCTAAATATCACTTAAATATGAGAAAAGTTGATTATCCGCAATTGTTACAGATTGTTTCTTTAGTGTCATCTTTTGATATTGCATTTATTGTTTCTGTTGTGATAATTGTTGATTCTTATTTGTGGCAATTACTTGCTGCTTTGGTATTGGTTTTACCTGTTATATTAATTAGCTATCATTTAGTTGGTGTATTTTATAGAAAGAAAGGAATGACGAAAAATGTATGATTTTAGTAAGATAGAAAAAAAATGGAGAAAGTATTGGGAAGAGAA
The DNA here is from genome assembly GCA_944358705.1 of uncultured Bacilli bacterium. Lineage (GTDB taxonomy): Bacteria > Bacillota_I > Bacilli_A > RF39 > UBA660 > Faecimonas. The sequence goes on along the minus strand of CALVRR010000022.1, from coordinate 23,598 downwards.
TGATACTTTTAAGACTGATGTATGGGATTTTAGTAAGCCTAAGTTTTATGCTTTGGATATGTTTCCTTATCCATCTGGTGTAGGTCTTCATGCAGGTCATGCGGAAGGGTACACTGCTACTGACATTGTTTCTCGTATGAAGAGAATGCAGGGATATAATGTACTTCATCCTATGGGTTATGATTCCTTTGGCCTTCCAGCTGAGCAATATGCAGTTAGTACAGGAAATCATCCTAATGGATTTACACAAAAGAATATTGAAACGTTTACTAATCAGTTGAAATCTATTGGTTTTGATTATGATTGGTCTAAGACACTTCAAACTAGTGATCCTAAATTTTATAAGTGGACACAATGGATTTTTAAACAATTATATTTGGATGGATATGCTAAGTATATCGATATGCCAGTAAATTGGTGCGAGGAACTTGGTACAGTTTTATCTAATGATGAAGTCATTGATGGTAAAAGTGAACGTGGTGGTTATCCAGTTGTTCGTCGTAATATGAAACAATGGGTAATTGATCAAGCTGCTTTTGCTGAAAAGTTACTTGCTGGTCTTGATGAAGTGGATTGGCCTGAATCTACTAAGGAGATGCAACGTAACTGGATTGGTAAATCAGTTGGTGCTCATGTTATTTTTAAAGTTGATGGTTTTGATGATGAGTTTACCGTATTTACTACTAGACCTGATACTTTATTTGGTGCTACTTATTGTGTTATGTCCCCTGAGCATTTACTTGTTAATAAAATTACTAGTGAGGAACAGAAGGAAGCTGTAGAGGCATATCAAAAAGAGTGTGCAACCAAGAGTGATTTAGAAAGAACAGAGCTTAATAAAGAAAAAACCGGAGTATTTATTGGTGCTTATGCTATTAATCCTGTTAATAATACTAAAATACCAATTTATATTTCTGATTATGTTTTAGCAACTTATGGTACAGGAGCTATTATGGCTGTTCCAGCCCATGATGATCGTGATTATGAGTTTGCGAAAAAATTTAATATTCCTATTGTTCAAGTATTAGAGGAAGTTACTGGTACTCCTCATGAGGGTGAAAAGAAGAAAAATTCTATTGTAGCGATTGTTTATGATAAGAAAAATGATAAGTATTTGACTATTAACTGGGGAAAAAATGGTGGACGTTTGTTTATTGGTGGAACAAGACACGAAGATGAAAGTGCACTTGAATGTGCAAAACGTGAAATTAAAGAAGAAACTGGTTATGTAGATTTAGAACTTATTTGTGAAGATTTTAAAATTAATCATCATTATTATGCTTATAATAAAGATTCTTATTTTAATATCGAAGCTACGCCATTATTATTTGAACTAAAGAGTGATAAAAGAGAAAATCAACAGTTAGATGATGATGAAGATTTCTCAGTAGAATGGGTATCTAAAGAATGTGTTGAAGAGGAAATTGTGGAAGAATTACATAAGAAATCATTTGCTTATGTTATGAATCCTAATGCTATGGTTGGAGATGGTATTCATATTCATTCTGAATTCTTAGATGGTATGAATAAAGAAGAAGCTATTCATACTATGATTGCTTGGCTTGAAGAACATCATGTTGGTTCTAAACAAGTAAATTATCGTATGCGTGAATGGATTTTTGCACGTCAAAGATACTGGGGAGAACCTGTACCTGTTGTCTATTTAGAAGATGGTAAGATTCATGTTCTTGATGATGATGAATTGCCTTTAGTATTACCTGAACTTGAAGATTATAAAGGACATGGTGGTATGGCACCATTAGAGAATGCTACTGAATGGAAAAAGTATTCTCATAATGGGGTTACCGGTGTTCGTGAAACTTCTACTATGCCTGGATCTGCTGGTTCTTCATGGTATTACTTAAGATATATTGATCCTAATAATGACTTGGAATTTGCAAATCAAGAATTATTAAAACATTGGATGCCTGTAGATTTATATATAGGTGGACCAGAACATGCGGTTGGACATTTGATGTATTCTAGAATTTGGAATCATTATTTATATGATAAAGGATTATCTCCTGTTAAAGAACCATTTAAGAAGTTAGTTCATCAAGGTATGATTTTAGGTGCTAATGGTATTAAGATGGGAAAACGTTATCCTGAATTTGCTATTGATCCTCTTGATATTGTTCGCGATTATGGAGCAGATACCTTACGTTTGTATGAAATGTTTATGGGGCCTTTAGAGGCATCTAAACCTTGGAGTCAACAAGGTGTTGAAGGAGCTCAAAAATTCTTAGATAGAATTTATCGTTTATATGAATCAGGAAAAGTTCAAGATAAGGAAAATAAGAATTTGGAAAAAATTTATCATCAAACCGTTAAAAAAGTAACGGATGATTTTGAAACATTGAATTTTAATACGGCTATTAGTCAGATGATGATTTTTGTTAATTCTGTTTATAAAGAAGAAGTTTTCCCTAGAGAATATGCGGAAGGATTTATCAAATTACTAAATCCTGTTGCTCCTCATATTTCTGAAGAAATTTGGGAAATGTTAGGACACAATGGTACTATGGCTTATGAGCCTTGGCCTGTTTATGATGATACGAAAATAGTAGAAGATACCAGGGATATTGCTGTACAAGTAAATGGTAAAGTTCGTGCTACTATTACTATTTCTGTTGATGAAGAGGAAGATAGTATAAAAGAGAAAGCTTTGAACGCTGAAAATGTTAAACGTCATACTGATGGTAAAGAGATTGTTAAAATAATTGTTATTAAAGGAAAGATTGTTAATATCGTGGTGAAATAATGGATAGAGAAATTGAAATTAAATTAGAAATTACGAAGGACGAATATGATAAACTTCTTTCTCTTCTTCTTAAAAATGGGTCTGATCATACAAAAAAGGAACAAAATGATATTTATTTTTCTCCAAAGTATCGTCCGTTCTTTGGTAGAGAAATTAATGATGAATGTTTAAGAATTCGTATCATGAAAGATAAGAATATTTTAAGTTATAAGAAAATATTTTTTGGTAACAGTGATGATGATATTCATTTAGAAGAACATGAAAGTGATGTTTCTGATTTAGAACAGGTAATTAAAATATTAAACTGTCTTGATATTGAAAAAGTATTAACGCTTCACAAGATACGAGATAGTTTTATGTATCAGGATATTTTTGAAATATCTTTAGATAAAGTGACTGATTTAGGTTATTTTATAGAATTAGAAATAAAAGATGATTCTTTATCTGTTTATGATGCAAATACAAAACTAAAAGATTTGGTAACTTCTTTTGATTTAAGTTTAACTAGTCGTAATTTAGAAGGTTATGCTACTATGTTGTATCAAAAGTTATATGGAAAGAAGAATTAAAAAATTCTTCTTTTTTTGTTGCTTTTGCAACACGATTGTTTTCTTCTTTTATGATATTCTGATATAGACTAGAAAGAGTGATGTTTATGTTAAAGTATTATCCTAATGTTGTTTTATTTGATGATGAAAAGGAATCTGGGGTGGGTATTATTACAGGGTGGAAAGCACCACACTTAATTTATGATAAATTATCAGAGGAAGCTAAGGATAAAGTTGTTTCCGTTGGACCTTTATACACTAAAAATGGTATTAATTTTATTTTGGCTAACTTGTTTTTAAACCCACAGATTTCTCATTTAGTGTTATTAGAAGACTCTGATATTCATCCTGGAATGAGTGATAGTATACAAGAATTTTTACATTTCTTAGAAACAGAAGAAATAGGTTTTTCTAAAAAGTTTCAGTTTACTTCTTCTGATATTCATGAGTTTTGTGAATATTTTAAGAATCATGTAACTGTGGTTTCTAGTGATAAGTTAAATGAGTCTTTGATGGGTATGAAAAATTTTTCTGCTTGGAGAGAGAATATTAAAGATTTTTTCCCAGAGATTGTGGAAACTAGGAAAAATTTAGCTAGTGAAAAAATTGGATTTATGGTAAGAGCTAGTACTGTGAGAGAAGCTTGGATGCGTAGTTTGAAACTTATTGGAACTTATGGGAATCGAAAGCTTTCTGATTATGATGAAGAACAGTTGGAACTTATGGATTTATCTATTATTGTACGTGATGAAGATTTAGAACACCCTTCTATGGTCGGTGAACTTGGAATTACGAAAGAAGAATTAGATTTATATGAGGAAAGTTTACTTTCTAAAGAAAAACCTGATGGTGTTCAATATACCTATGGAAGTCGTTTCCGTGATTATGATAATATTGATCAATTACAGTATTTAATAGATATTTTGCGAGAAAAAATGTATTCTAGACGGGCAGTTGCGGTGCTTTGGAATCCAACGATAGAAACTTCTGTTGATGAAGTTCCTTGTATTGATTTATATCAGGCTATTGTACAAGATAATAAACTTTATATGTTAGCTTATCTTAGAGCTAATGATGTTTATAATGGATTTCCAAGAAATATTTATGGTGTGTTAAAAATTCAGGATGTTTTGTGTCATGAACTAGGTCTTGAAAAAGGTTATGTTAATACGATTGCTGGTTCTGCTCATGTATATGAAAGAAATTTTTTAGATATTAGTCCTTATGTTGATGGTCCTGTTTCTTTTTGTGAAGAAGATGAAAGAGGATATTTCTTTATTGAAAATAGTAGTGATACTATTGATGTTTCTTTTTTTAATAAAGAAGGTGTTTTAGAAAGAAACTATCAAGGGAAGACTGCTACTTCTTTACGTGATAAATGTTGTTTTCATATTAGTAACTTGGATCATGCTTTTTATCTTGGACAAGAACTTATGAAAGCAGAAATTGCTTTAGAAAATGATTTGGCTTATATTCAGGATAAGCCATTGGTATTACAAAAAGAGCATAATAAAAAATAACATCTTATTATTTTAGATGTTATTTTTCTTTGTTTTCTTTTGACTATTTAAAAGGATTTCTTTCATGTCTTTTTTCTATTTTTTATAGTTTCATTTACCCAGAATCTTACTTCCCAGGGTATTGTTACTGTATTTATTTCTTCCACTTTATTCATGGCTTCCTCAGGATTAATTAATTCAAAGCTTGCCATTATTTCTTCACATTGCTTTGGGTGCTTTTCTGCGAACGATTTAAAATCTTCTAAAAAAAATCCAGTATCTTTTTCTGACCTATTTAGATTTGATTTGATATTGTCTGTAAAATAATAGATTGAGTATCCAGATTTTATAGCGTCAATATTTGAGTTAATATTATTATTTAAACTTGCCATGGATGAATTGTCATAGTCAGGAGTTAATCTTAATCCTGTTATTGAGCTTTTAATAAATCCTATGTTTGTTTCATTTTTATCACTTTCCATAATTAGACCATAAAATGCCCATCTTTTTGTAAGATCAAAAGATAATTGCTGACAATCAATCGTATTATCATATGTATATATAGCTTGCATAATGTTTTCTATGGAATTTGTTTTTAGATTTATTGGTATATTATTTTCATTAAGTATTTCTTGAGAGGCTTTTTTTAGATTATCGCATGATATGATTAGTTCTCCTGGTTCTAAAAAATAATCTGTTAATACACCAAATGTATTATTATAGCTTGCTAATCTATAATGTGCCATATTAATTCCTGCTTGAATTCCAAGTTGTTCAGCAATTAATTCTGCCCAGATTTCATAGTTGATAGCTCCGTATTTATAGATGTATGTTTTGCCATCTTTTTGTACTTTAAATTTGGGCTTTTTTCCTCTTAATCTATCACTTAATATTTTATATTCTTTGTTTAATGTTATCATAAAATATAACCTCTTTTTGTTTTTTTATTCTAATATTTTTTTTAGTTTGTGGCAAGTTTTATTTCTTATATTTTTAGTATTTATGTTATAATTTAAGATAATTATGTTGAAAGTAGGTGTTAGGTTGTGGAGAAGAAAATGGATTTACATATTCATACTACTTGTTCGGATGGAAGTATGACTCCTAAAGAAGTTATTGATGAAGCGTTTAATAATGGAGTAAGTGTTATTTCTATTGCTGATCATGATACTATTGATGCTTATAATGAAGAATTATTTCAATATGCTGAAAGCAAAAATATTTTAGTTATTCCTGGGGTTGAGATTTCTACGAAAACGAGGAAATGTGGTTTTCATGTTCTTGGATATAACTTTGATATAAAAAACAAAAATTTAATTCAGCAATTATCTGCATTAAAAAATGCTAGACATGATTATTTATATCGTGTTTCAGAAAAATTGAATGAGTTAGGATATCTAGTAAATGTTTCTGTTCTTGATCAGATAGAGTCTGTTACTAAGGCTCATATTTATTTTGATGTTGTTAATAATCCTAAAAATCAAAAAGTTTTGATGGATAATTTTGGTCATATTCCAGATAAAGGTGAATTTATTGAAAGTGTTATGAATGAGGGGTGTCCTGCATATGTAAAGAAAACTACTATTTGTCCAAGGGAAGCAGCAGATTTAATACATTCTGCTGGAGGAAAAGTTATTTTAGCACATCCGGTTGCCTATAAATACGAAGATAATTTTACTCCGGAAGATATTTTGCGATTGGTTCAAGAGATGCGTGCGGATGGAGTTGAGGCTAATTATATTTATATTGATAAAGATAATAACAAAATAACTGAAATAGATTTTTGGAATCGTTTTGCAGAAGAATATAATTTAAAAACAACGATCGGGTCTGATTTTCATAATAAAGATAACATTCATCCTGAGATTGGTTTTGTTGGTGAGAAAATTAATCTACCTGGAAATTATATTGAAAATTTACTATCTTGGCCGGATAGCTAATATTTATTAGTTTTCTACAAATTTTGTGGAAAACTTTTTTTATAATTTTTTTGGTGATGATATGAAAGTTAAAATATTTGATGATGAAGATGAAAAAGATTTAGAAAATGATATTAATGATTTTTTAGAAGATTTGGATGGGGAAGTTGTTGATATTAAATATCAGGTTAGTATTGGGGTTTTTAGTGAAGAACAAATCTTTTGTTTTTCTGCTATGATTGTCTATTATTAATTTTGACTTTTCCTTTTTATTATGGTAAAATTATCTCAATTTTGGGGGGATTTTTGTGGATGTTTTTCGTACTAAATTATATCAATATTATCCAGGGAAAGAAGCTACGGAAAAAGAAATGTTAGAAAATGTTTCTAAGACGTTCCAAGATTATCCTAATAGTGATGATATTGTTTATGTTATCGAATCTAATCAGGAAGGATATGTAAAAGAAATATCTACGGGACTCTTATTGCCTGTATTTAAGGGGGATAAGTTAGTTTATAGGGATGGTTATGTTGACTCGGAGGTTGAATACTTTGAAAATTATTCTTGGCGTTCTCGAAAAATGAATGTGCGTACTCGAACATCGATTCCTACGCATGTTTTGGCTTTTCAAGATAGAAATATAGAGGATTGTTATGCGGGAGTTCCCTCTTTAGAATTGTATTCTAGTAAGGCTTTCTATCATGACATTGTACAATATATAGAAAAATATAGTAATATTGGTGAGCGTTATCAATATTTGTGTAATAAATTATATAATACTAACTCTGTAGATTTATACAATGTAGAAGAAGTAAAAAAATTACGTGCAGATATTAGTCAACATTTACGTAAAAGATGTCATATCTTTTCTGGTTCAGTTTATTCTCCATTTATGACGGGAAAAATTTATTCTGTTTATTCTTCTTTTTTGGAGGATAATAAGAAGTTACCTTTAAATGTTTCTATTTCTTCGGATGAAGATGTTGGATTTCAATTGTATCGTCAGTTACCACTTCATGATTTTGATAGGGATGATACCCTTATGAAAAAGTTATTTGTAACTATGGGGCGAGATGGATATTTGCGTGAAATTCGTTCTAAGAAAATCATCCCTCTTGTTTATTATTCTTTTGATGAAGATTCTAAGATTGCTAAATTAATGATTAATGGAAGAGAAGCTACAGAGAATGAACAAATTTCCTTTTTTATTTTTATGCCTTCTTCTCCTGATGAATTTCAACTTGGTGATAAGAGGGATATCCGTTTTTATAAAAAGTATTATACTAATTTTGAGTCGGTGTTAGATTCTTATTTGAGTAACAATCAGGTTTTGTCTTATAAAACTGTTTTAAAAGAGGTACCTAAAGATTCTTTGAATCCTGAGCAAAAAGTAAGTAATTCTGATTATGATAAGGAAGAAAAGAAAGAAGTTTCTTTATCTTTAACTTTTGAGGGTTCTACTTTTTCTAATCATTTACCTCAGATTTTAGAAGTGAGAAGTATGATTTTATCTTCTAATTTTGATTCTTCCGAAAAAGAGCAATATTTGAGTAAGTTGGAGTCAATTCTTAAACGTTATGATTCGAATATTAAAACATTAGAAGAGAGTATCCTGAAAGTGCAGGATGAATCCATTATTCAAAATCGGCTTTTGAAAGAATTGACTGCTATTGAGTCTAGTTTATCTACTTCTGATGTTATTGATGATTATCACTGGGTAGAACCTTATTTAGATTTTTTAGAGTGTGATTCGAATAATTTCTTTGATTGTTTTAAGAACCTTTATTATTTTTCTTTGGATTTTCAGTCAAAGTCTATGAATACCGCAGAGTCTTTATTACTTTCTATGAAGGTTCAGCAAGAAATTGATGAGAGGTTATTTTCTTCTTTGTTAAGACTTAATGCTGTAGAGCAGAGTAGTGCTATTTTTCTTTTGAATGATTCTACAGTAGAACGTTTAGCAACGGTTGTGGATAATCATATTGATAAAGTTAGTGAAGCGGATGGGGATATTATGTTGGTTAATGCATTAAAGAATTATAATGAAGAAAAAGCTTTTACCCCAGAGAAAGATACTTCATTTTTAAGAGATTATTTAGTAAATACTATTTCTAGTTATTCACAACTTGATTCGGTTAAAGTTTTAGGAAAGGAGGGAGTATAAATGCGTTCCTTTGATGAGTATCAAAATATCTACAGGATAAATGCTTATTATTTTCCTGAAGCTTTTCCAAAACATTTATTGTTTCCACGTTTTTGGCAGAATTTTGATGGACAATTAAATAAGTTGCTTGATAAATCTGAAGTGGTTTCTTTGATGGTTTCGGACTCTTCTGATAAAAAAGGGTATGTAATGGATGTTGCTACTGGTATTTATATTCCCATTGTATCTTATCAACATTATACTGATCGTGATTATATACTTACTCAAAAAGATCGATTAGAGCATTCTATGGATTCTAAAATTTCTTTTTGCGTTTTTGATTCGTTGGAAGGAAGAGAAGAAGTTTCTAAAGAAGAAGTTGAAAAATATATTAGAGAGCAACATACTTCAACTCATTATAATTTGATTTTACAATACGCAAATTCAAATCAATATGTACAAAATCCTAACAAAGGTAAGAAGCCTATGAGTACAGTTGTTTTACAAGAAGAGGTTAATAATGTTGCGAATAATGTTCGATTCGTTAATCTTACTACGAAAATTCAGGGAATGATTACTGAACTTTCTATAGATAAACAAGCTACTTTTTATACTAGGTTAGCTTCTATTTTAGAGGATTATGGAAAAATTTCTTCTGAGTTACATTCTGCTCTTTTAGATATTACTCTTTCTACTTATGTTGCTAGATTGTCCGAATTGCAGGAAGATATTTGGGATACCTATCAACAGGATCAATCCGTTTCTGAATATTCTTCTTCTGATTTTTTAGAATTTTTGAAAGGGATATCTACAGAAAAAGATACGTTAACTAGGATGACACTATTGTATCAAGAAATGAATCATCTTTCCCAGATACCGTTAACTTCTTCTTTAGAAGATCAACTTCTTATTGTTGATCAGTTTCTAGAAGAAGCTATTTCTAATTTTTGTTTATTGTCCTTGGAAAATAGAGAAAAATTTTGGCAATCTCTGGACTCTATCTATCAAAAACAGTTTATTTCCAAATTAGAAATGGATGTTTATTCCGAGGATGTTTTGCAGGGAAGAAAATTTCAATCTAGAGTTTTTGAAGAAAATAAATTTTCTTATTTTAATCAATTACTTGATAAGAAAGTGAATCAATCTTCTTATAAAAATGCTGTTAAGTAACAGTGTTTTTTCTTTTTTTTTTATGATATGATAAGAGTATTAGGAGGCTATTATGAAGAAGAAAAAAGTAGGTATTTCTAAGAGCGGATTTGTAAAAGGAGCTTTTATTGCAACTTTGGGAATTGTTCTTACGAAAATATTAGGTATTGTTTATGTTATTCCTTTTCATGCCATTATTGGTGAAGAGGGTGGAGCTTTGTATGGGTATGCTTACACTATTTATATTCTTTTTATGTCTTTATCTTCTGCAGGTATTCCTCTAGCAATTAGTAAAGTTGTTTCTGAATATCAGACTTTAGGGTATTATAATGCAAAAAAAAGAGCCTTTATTATTGGTAAGAAGATTGCTTTGTTATTAGGTTTTATCTGCTTTTTACTTTTACTTTTGTTTGCTCCATGGATTGCTCAAGCTGTTCTTGGTGACTTAACTGGTGGTAATACCATCGAGGATGTTACTTTTGTTATTCGAGTGATTGGTACAGCTGTTTTGATAGTTCCAGTTCTTAGTATTTATCGTGGATATTTTGAGGGACACCGATTTATGGAAGCACCTTCATTTTCACAAGTATTAGAACAGCTTGTTCGTGTCTTTGTGATTGTCTTGGGTAGTTTTATGGCATTAAAGGTGTTTCATTTATCTTTAACTTCTGCTGTTGGTATTGCTGTCTTTGGAGCAACTGCTGGTGCTATCGCTTCTTATTTATATTTAGTTATGAAAAAGAAGAAAAATAAAGCTAAGTTTAATGAAAAAATTCTTCGAGTTAATGAACCTATTATTACCAATAAACAAATATTTAAAAAAATTGTTATTTATGCCGTTCCTTTCATTATGATTGATGTTTTTAAATCGTTATATAGTTATATTGATATGGTTACGGTTGTTCAAGGATTGGTAGAATATGCTAATTTCACGGTTTCGGATGCGGAAAGTATTATGAGTATGTTATCTACCTGGTCAAATAAGTTTAATATGATTTTACTTGCAATATCTACAGGTATTATTGTTAGTTTGATTCCTAATTTAACTCAGAGTGTTGTTAAAAAAGATCAGGAAGATATTAATCGTAAGGTAAATCAAGCATTAAGTATCTTACTATTTTTTACAATTCCTATGACGCTAGGAATTAGTTTTTTAGCGAAGTATATTTGGATTTTATTTTATGGTCCTAGTCAGTATGGACCTAGTGTATTGGCGTATTTTATCTTTGTTGGATTTATGATTGGTTTGTTTACTTCTACTATTTCTATTGTTCAGGTGTTAAAAGATTATAAAACCGTTATTTTTAGTTTAGCTGTCGGCGTATTTTTAAAATTTTTCTTGAATGATAATTTACTTGTTGCTTTTTATAAGATGGGGCTTCCTGCCTATTATGGAGTTATTACTGCTAGTATTATTGGATATCTTGTATCATTTCTCATTTGTATTTTCCAGTTAAAAATTAAATATAAAATTAATTATGAAGAATTTGCAAAAAATATTGTGGATGTTTTATGTGGTTCTATGTTGATGATTTTTGTTTTATTTTTACTTCATTTGGTATTGCCAGATACCTCTAGTCGGGTTATAAGTCTACTTTATGTTTTTGTATATACTTTGGTGGGAGGAATTGTTTACTTTATTTATATGTGGAATACAAAATCTATGAAGAGGATTTTTGGAAATCGATTATCTTCAAAATTTTTCTCTTTTCTGCGTTAAAAAAAGCACTAGTTTTTGACTAGTGTTTTTTGTTTTGATAATGCTTTGTTTAACATATAGCGATGGTTATCGAATAGATTTGCAGTGTCTAGATTTTCTTTTTCTATCCAAATAAGAGAATGTTCTTTCTTTTCTTCTTCGGATATTTCTTGTTGTTCTTTTGAATTTAATATTACTAAATAAGGATAATAAATTGCTTCTCTATTTTGTTTTTTATGTTCTACAAAGAATTTGGAGATATTGATTGCATCTATTGGAATTATTTCTTTAATATCTTTATATCCTGTTTCTTCTTCTAGTTCTCTTTTTATAGCGTCTTCTTTCTTTTCCTTTTTCTTGATGCCTCCTGTTACTAGTGAGTTTTGATAATTTACTTCATTCCAAGCTAAGAATAGATATTCGTCTTTATATTGTACAATAATTGCAATATTTTCTCTTTTTACCCAGGGATAATTTTCTCTTGGAGCATATTCTCCTTTTTCTATGTATTCAAAGTCTATGTTTTCCATATTTACTCCTTATTTTTCTTCTTTAAATTCTTTAAATTCTTTAAATTATGGTAAGTAGCAAAAGCTATTTTGTAGGTATGATACCAGAATGGAGAAATGATGTAGTCAAATTCTCCAATTAATTCCACGACATGACCTCCAAAACTTTTTTTGAATAGGTATAGACCATATAATGGGTTTTCTTTTCTGAAATCTCCGGTAATACCATAGAAGTTATATCTTTTATAATTATTTTCTACTGCGTGTTTTACTCCTGCAAAATGAATGGTATAAGCAGATTGAAATTGCATGACATCATCTAGAGTTCCACCGTGTAATGATAAGACTTCATTTCCATAAATTAAGAAAAGGATTCCTCCTAGTAGTTTTTTCTCTCCATATTTTTCTTTATAGTTTTTGATTTTTTTTAGTTGGTCTTTTAATCTTTTTATTTCTTGCTCATTCTTTTTATTATTTTGTTCATATTTTTTAGGGTTCATTTTTAAAATATTATTTTCGTGTTTATAGATACGGTCTTTTAATTCTTTTTCATTGGTTTCTAGTTCTTCCTTCGTGTTTTTTTCAAATTTTATAAAATCAATTTCTGCAACTAATATTTTTAGTATTCCATTATCGTGAAGAGAATCCCACATACTTTCGTAGTAAGATAGAGGTCTATCTACAAATTCTCGTCTATCACTTGTCTTTTGCATGATATCTTTAAAAAGTGGTAATTCTTCTTTTTTTATTTCTCTTGTTGTGATGCCCGAACGTTCATTTTTTCTTAGGATTTGTCTTGTTTTTGATTCCATATCTTTCATAACATCATCTATGGTTTTTCCTTCTGTTTCGATGACATGCATCCAACGTGGTTGAAGTGTGTCTTGCATTAAATTAAAACCAAAGTGTTTATATCCTAGACTTTTTAAGTTTTCTACACAGATACTGTTATCGATTCCATCTTCTACAATATCTCCATTATTATCTCGTTCTTTATATTCTACGTATGGATCTATTTTTATAAATATAGCATGTTCTTTTTTTGCATATTCTTTTATTTGCTTTGTAAACTCTTTTAATACTTCTTTATTTTTATAATCAATTAAGAAACCACGTGGAGCATAGAACATTTTTTTCTTTATTATTGGTAGAGTTTTTGAAAGAATTAAACTCCCAGCTATTATTTTTTTATTATCTTCTAATCCAAGATAATGAGCGGCCCAACCATTTTTCTTTTTTAAATGTGCCCAGGAAGTGGTTTGATAGAAAGTGATTTCTGGGTTCTTGTCGGCAAATTTTTGAAATTCTTCACTACTGATTTTTTTTAACTTCATTTTCTATCTCCTTTTTACTTTTGTTTCTAATTATTTTTCTGTAGAATGGAACAAGTTTTGTAAATATAAAATACATAGGTTTGTTAGTGATGTAGTCAAACTCTCCTAAGAATTCAATATAATCTCCACCGAATTTCTTTTTAAACTCATGTAGTCCAAATCTAGGGTTATCTTTAGATAAATCCCCTATGGTTCCGAACTGGTCATATATTTTTATTCCTTTTTCTTTACAATATTTGATATGTTCTTCGTAAGTATAATAGTTTACATAGGTTTCTGTTAAAATATTATGGTTTCCAGCATATAGGACCCAGGCTTTATCAACATATTCAATAATCATATGAGCACTTAGTGTTAAGTCATTTCCATATTCTTTTTTATATTCTTCATATTTTTTTATTTCTTTTGTATAATTTTCTTTTTGCTTGGTTAGTTCATTTAGTTTGTTTTTTGCACTTTTACTTAAATTATCAATTGGTAGAATGGATATTTGATTATTTACATTTTTTAAGTTTTCTTTTATTTTTTTTATCGTTCTATCGATATTTACTTTTCCTAAGAAAAGTGTAGCTTTGCCGTTTTTACTACCGTTAAAAATATCATATAGCGTTTCATAATAATCTTCGTTATAAGATACAAAATCTTTTCTTGTTTCAGTTAGAGTCATTAGACGATAGAAATCTTTGATATCTTTTTCTGTACCAATTTCTACATAAGTATCTAGTTTTTTTGCTTTGGCTATCCTTTGTTTTGTTGTTTTTGAAAAATGATTTTCTATTTCTTCTAGAGATTGATTTAAGTCTATTCTAAAAGTGTATCTTGGTTGCATTGTTTCAAAGTTTTTGGTAAATCCTTGGTGTTTATATCCTAGTTTTTTTAGATTTTCAAAAATTTTATTTGTGTCATAAGGAATGGGCATTTCTTCTTCTTGGTAATTTTTGTCTTTATAAATTAGGTCAGGATCTATTTTTACGAATATTGCTTTTTTGCTTTTGGCAAATTTTATGATTTCTTCGGTCATATCTTTTAGTAATTTTTCGTTTTCATAATCTAATACATATCCTCTAGGACAATAGAAATAACAGAAATTCATTGGTAGATGTTTTTGTAATAGAAGTGCTGTTGCTAATATATTTTTCTTTTCGTCAATAAGTCCTAAATAATATGGTGTTAAATGTCTTTTTATTTTTGATAGTTCTCCCCAGGCATAAGATTGTAAAAAATGTGATTTTGGTTGGCTTTTTACAAAGTTTTCATAAGTTTCTTCGTTTAGGCGTACAAGTTTTACCATTTCCATCATCCTTTCTTTTATTAGTATACCATAAAAGTTTTATTTCAACAAAAAAGAACACTAGAAAGTGTTCATAACATATACATTCCATCCTCTTTTTGTAAGTAATCATTTTGCGGTGTTTGTTCTAAGGCAGATACTCTTTTTTTTAGTTTGTTTATTTCACTTTTTAATTTTTCAATTTCTTGATAGATATTTTGATCATTTTTTTGAGGTGGTATTGGCATTTGAGGAGCTGGAATATAAGGAAATGGAAATTGATTCATAAGTTCCTCCTACTTTTTATTATATGCATCGTTTCTTATTTCTGTTATAATATATGATGGATGTGATGTTATGAGACTTAGAAATGTAAAAAATAAGGAAGAAATTTTAAATGCCTCTTCTTTCTTGGTAAAAAAACCAGAACAATATTGTGGAAAGTGGTCTAGTTATTTTGGTAATTCTAATCCTATCTATATTGAAATTGGTATGGGAAAAGGAAAATTTATTCGAGAATTAGCTAAGCGTTATCCCAATATTAATTTTATTGGTATTGAAAAGTATGATAGTGTGGTTGCGAAGTGTTTACCAAAGATTGATTCTAGTTTAACTAATTTGGCTATTATTCGTATGGACGCTTTAAATATTGAACAAGTTTTTGATCATGAAATTAGTCGAATTTATTTGAATTTTTCGGATCCTTGGCCTAAAAAACGTCATCATTTGCGTAGACTTTCTAGTAAAATATTTTTAAATAAGTATTCTTCTATTTTTAAAGATGACTATGATATATGGATGAGAACGGATAATCAGGATTTGTTTTGCTATTCTTTGATGAGCTTTAGTGAGGCAGGATATATTCTTAGAAATTTAACTTTTGATTTACATTCTAATCTTCCTGAAGATTTTATTACGACGGAATATGAAGATCGTTTTTCAGATAGAGGAATGCCTATTTATAGTGTAGAAGCTGTGAAAGTGTCTAATAAAGTAAATAAGTAGAAAAAATTTTTACATTTATTAAAAATTTGATATAATGTAATAAGAGTAGGTGACATATGAAAAAAAGAATAGTTTTGCTCTCTATTATGTTGTTGCTAGTGTCTGGTTGTAGTATTCAAAAGCTTAGTACTACAGATTTTGCAGATAATATTAAGACGATATTATCTGAGGATGCTACGTTAACTAATGTTAATTTTGATGGATATGAATATTATGTTCCTACTGGTATGAGATTTGTAAATAAAGATCAATATAATGCCGTGTTGCAAGATCGTTTTTCTAATAAGTATTATTTGTATATTGATGCGATTAGTTATTTTCATAAAACAAAAAATAGTTACCAAGTAGATGATGATAGTTATTATTCTAAAAAATTAAATTATAATAAAAAGACAGGTTATGTTGAGATTAATGAAACTGATCATGATCAATATTTTATAGAATTTGTTTTTAATTATAGTAAGATTGAAGCTTGTGTACCGAAGGATTATCTTGTTCCAGTAATTAATAATATATGTTATATTTTACAATCTGTTGATTTTCATGATAAAGTTTTGGAGAGTTTAATTGGAGAGAATGTATTAGATTATAAAGAAGAAACTTTTAATATTTTTGAATCAAAATCTGAAAAAGATGATTCTGTTTTAGAGTTTGATGACTATGTTGATGCTGATATTGATAGTAATAGTAAGGCTACCGATGAAGATAACTTTGAAATAAATGGCGTAGATTAGAAGAGGTGAGGATATGGGCGTTTTTGATAAAATTAAGAATGCTCTTTTTGAAGAAGAGTATGTGGAAGTAGAAGAGAAACCAAAAACAAAATCAAAACCAAGGAGAGAAAAACCAAAAAGAGAAAATAAAGAAGTAAAAGTTCATGAGAATAAACCAATAGCAAAAAAAGTCATTTTACCAGAGAAAAAAGAAGAAGTAGAAGAAAGTTTTGATGATTATGCTCCAGAGGAGGAAGATTTTGAAATTGTTCCAGACAGAGATGAAAAAGAACCTACTTCGGAATTTAAATTTCCTGCTATTGATGACCGAGAATTTAGGGAAGAAAATAATTATTCGGAACCTAAAATTGTAGAAGTCGTGGAAAAAGAAACTGTGAAAGTGGAGGAGCGACCAGTTTACCATCATACGAAATCAGAGTCAGAGTTGTATTCTTCTAGAGATGAATCTGAATTATATCATGGTAGAAAAGATTCTAATTTATACCATGGTAAAAATGAATCTAATTTATATCACAGTGATTATAATAGTACAGTTTCTATTCGTGAGTATGGTACTTATGAGAAGAAAGAGGCCAAACCAGTATTTAAGCCTTCTCCTATTATTTCTCCTATTTATGGTATTTTGGATAAAGATTATAAAAAGGAAGAAATTGTTCCAAAGAGAGAAGTTCGGTTAACAAGTTATAGTCGTGAACATATGAGTGTAGATGATGTTCGACGTAAGGCTTATGGTAATTTGGCGGATGATATTGCGGCAGATATTAATGGAAATGTTTCTACGGAAGATGTTTCGGATGAAAAAGAAGAAATTGAAGAAAATAGCAATTTATTGGTTGATTTAAGTGATGATTCTGAAAAACCTAGAGTTTCTGAAGTTACTATGGGAGATGCCGAGGAATATTTTAGAGATTTAGGGTTAGAATATAATATTGATTATAAAGACTCTAGTAAAGAGAAAGCTACTGGACGTAGAGTGACGGAAAGTTATGATGAAGATGAAAAAGTAGCAACTGCGATTACAAAAGAGTCTGATCAATCGGTGGAATCAATGAAAGATCCTGCTTCTGATGATAACCTTTTTGATTTAATTGATTCTATGTATGAAGATGAAGAAGAAAAAGAATAAGAATAAGGATAAGGAGGCTAGTGTATGGAAGTGTTAAATGCTGTATTACCAGTGCTATTATACATATTTGGTATCATATTATTAATAGTGTTAATTATTTTAGGAATAAGGATGATTCAGATTTTAGATAAGGTGGATAGAATTGTTGATAATGTAGAGGATAAAGTTAATTCTTTCAATAGTTTTTTTGAAATCTTAGATAAAACTGGATATGGTATCTCTATGATTGGAGATAAAGTAATTGGCTTTTTCTCTACTATTGTTTCTAAAATATTTAATAAAGATAAAAAGAATGAGGAGGATTTATATGAGTAAAGAAAAGAAGTCTGGATTAGGTAAGTTTATTGCTGGTGCTGCTATTGGTGCTGGGCTTGGAATTTTATTTGCTCCTAGAAAAGGTAGTGAAACCAGAGCGGCTTTAAAAGCAAAGATGAATGAGTTGGTTGCTCAAATTAAGAATATTGATATGGAAGAAGTAAAAGAAGAATTCAATAAAAAAGTGGAGGAAATTAAAACTGGTCTTGCAGAATTGGATAAAGAAAAAGTACTAGAAATTGCTAAGGAAAAAGCAGTACAACTTAAAGAAAAAGCACAAGAACTTGTAGATTTAGCTATTGATAAAGGTACACCAGTACTTCGAGATGCTGCCGAAGATGTTCGACTAAAAGCCATTGATGTTACCAAAGAAGTTTTGAAAAAGTTAGAGAAGGAAGAAGAAAAGAAATAACTCTTTTCTTTTTTAGTACTTTTCAAGTGATAAAAATTATGTTATATTATATACATCATTTTTCATTGATGAATGATTAGTAGTAATTATTTTTCTTTGTAGAGAACTAGTGGTTGGTGAGAACTAGTAGAGGATAGTTATGAATTACAACATTTGGAGAAAAAACGTTTATCGCGTTAAGATAGTAGAGTGTATGGAGAAATCCATAAAGTAAGGTGGTACCGCGAACTATTCGTCCTTATAGGAGAATAGTTCTTTTTTTTGGAGGTGAATTATGGATACTGAGTATGAAGTTCGTGTTTTAGAGATTGATGTTCTAGAGGTGGAAAAAAAGTTAAAAGAGTTAGGTGCAGATTTTTCCTGGGATTGTTTGCAGAAAAGATATGTTTATGATTTTATTCCTAAAGTTGATGGAAAGTGGATTCGTTTACGTACGAATGGTGATAAGACTACGCTTACTATTAAAAATGTGGTATCGTCTACTATTGATGGTACTCAAGAATTAGAAATTGTGGTTGATGATTTTGAGAAAACTAATTTACTTTTAAATGAATTAGGATTTGTTGCGAAAGGGTATCAAGAGAACAGACGACGTCAATATATTCTTGATGGTGTAGAGATTGATATTGATTCTTGGCCTTTGATTCCTACGTATTTAGAAATTGAGGGAAAAAGTGAACAAGAAGTATATCAGGTTCTAGAAAAACTTGGTATTTCTAGAGATTCTTCTACTAGTCGTGATGTTGAAGGAATATACTTTGATTATGGATATAATTTAGAAGAAATTTATGATTTAAAATTGGAGGAGGAGAGAAAATGACATTTTTTGAGGAATTACAATGGAGAGGTTTGATTAAGGATATTTCTAGTCCTGAACTTGAAAAAAAATTAAATGAAGGTGGATTGAATTTTTATATTGGTGCTGATCCTACTGCCGATAGTTTACATATCGGACAATTTCCTACCTTCTTAATGGTAGAAAGATTAAAACGGGCAGGACATCATCCTTTTATTTTAGTAGGTGGTGCTACTGGTCGTGTAGGAGATCCTAGAGGTACTGGAGAGAGAAAAAAAGCAGAAATATCTGTTATTGAGCATAATTATGAGAAAATAAAGAAACAAATGAAAAAATTATTTGGGGAAGAAGTTCAATTGGTTAATAATTTTGATTGGTTTAAGGATATGAACTATATTGATTTCTTACGTGATGTTGGTAAATATATTAATGTTACTTATATGCTTAATAAGGATTTAGTAAGACGTCAATTAGATATTGGTATTAGTTATGCTGAATTTTCCTATATGTTAATACAGGGATATGATTTTAAAGAACTTCATGATAAATATGGTATTACCTTACAATTTGGAGGATCTGATCAATGGGGAAATTTAACTACTGGAATTGAATTGATTCGAAAACTTAATAATGAGGAAGTCTATGCATTTTCTATGCCTCTTACTTTAGATTCTACTGGTAAAAAGTTAGGAAAGAGTTATGGAAATGCATTGTGGTTAGATGAGGAGAAAACTTCTAGTTATGAAATGTATCAATATATTCTTAATTTTGAAGACTCTATGATGGAAGAATATTTAAAGAAGTTTACTTTTTTAGGAAAAGAAGAAATCGAGGAAATTATGCAGGAACAACAAGATGCTCCTGAGAAGAGAATTGCTCAAAAAAGACTTGCTAAAGAAGTACTTGATTTTATTCATGGTGAAGGTGCTTATGCAAATGCAGTTAAAATTAGCGAATCATTATTTAGCGGTAATATTCGTGATTTAACTTCCGAACAAATAGAAGTTGCTTTTAAAGGAATTGAAGCATTTGTTGCAGAAGAAGGTAATTTAGTTGATTTTCTAGTTCAATTTGGTATTTGCTCTAGCAAGAGAGAAGCTCGGGAATTTGTTACAAATGGCTCTATTAGTGTTAATGGTGATAAAGTGACAGATTTAGATTTTATTATTACTAAAAATGATGCGATAGAACAAAAATATGTAGTTATTAGACGTGGAAAAAAGAAATATTTCATTGGAAAGTTTTAAAAGTTAACAGTAAAATCTATCCTAGTGATAGATTTTTTTTGTTTTTCTTTTCATATTTTTTTATATTTGTTACAATGTATTTAGATTTGGAGATGATGTTTATGCAACGATTTATAAGAATAGCTATTCTTGTTTTTCTTTTCATTATTTTATTGGTAGGGATTTATCTTTGTTTTTTTTCTTCGGAAGATGAATCTAGTTATTTAGATACTATTGATGCCATTTTTGCTCATGAAGATACTATATTTGCCGTTGGTCGTAATAATGATAATGATAAAGAACTTACTAAAGCAAAATTTGCTATTTATAATAAAAAACAGGAAAAAATTTATGAGAAAATTTATAATAAAGGATATACTAGTAGATTTTACGATTTATTAGTGGATGATGATGAGGATGTTGTTATTGTAGGTAGTTATGAAAAGACGAAAAAAGATTTTGAAAATAAAAATACTACTGCTTTTATTTTAAAGACGGATTCGGATGGTCAATTAATATTTGAAAAGATGTTTCAAGAACTATCGAATACTAAGTTTTATGATGTGTTATCTTTCGAGGATGGATATTTGGCGATTGGATCGGCAAGTCATGGAAGTAACCAGGTTGGTATTTTGGTCAAATATCATAAGGATGGTACTTTTGACTGGGTAGAAGAATTTACTGAGGAGAAGAATACAGAATTTTCTTCTGCCATCGTTTATAAAGATAAAATTTATGTTGTTGGAAAACAGGAGAAACATGGGATTTTGGCCTCTTATACTTTGGATGGTAAGATGGAAGACTTTTTATTGGATAAAAATACGGATTCTTTTGGATTTTCTAGTGTTACGGTTGTAGACGATTCTCTTGTTGTTGCGACATCTAGAAAAGTTTCAGATAATTTTAGTTCTCCAACTTTAATTCAATATGATTTGGATTTGAAATATAAAAATGATATTTCTTATAATTCTCAGTATTCTGGACGCTTTTTAAAAGTCGTTACAGATTCTAATGATGATTTAGTTGTTCTTGGGCGTGCTGATGAAAAGAAAGGAAAGAAAGTTGTTCATCATTCTTTTATTGGTAAGTATCGTAGTGATTTGACTGAGGCTGAGGTTGTTCCTTATTATAATGAGGGAGATGATTATTTTACTGATATTGCTTTTCTAGATGATAATTATTTGATTTCTGGTTATTCTTATTATTCTAGTCAAGGTTATTTAAGTAAGTTTTTAACTTATAGTGAAGCTTTAGAAGTATTGGAGGTGAAGTAGATGAAAATTACCTTAGTTCGACATGGACAAACAGAAGAAAATTATCAAAATATTATTCAGGGACGTTCTAGGAATGAATTAAATGAGGAAGGGATTCGACAATGTCAAAAATTACGGGAAAAACTGAAAGATGTTTCTTTTCAGTTTTGTTATATGTCACCTATTCTTAGGACTGTTCAGACGGCTTTTATTTTAGTTGGTGATCGAGTAGAGACTTTTCCTGATTCTCGATTAATAGAGCGTAATATGGGGGAATTGGAAGGAAAGAGTAGAGATTCTTATGATACGATAAAGTATTGGAATTATGACTTAAACTCTTCAGATTTGGGAGTAGAGTCTGTACAAGAAATGTTTCAGCGATGTCAAAATTTTTTAGATTATGTTGTTAATAAACATAAAGGAGAACATATTTTGGTTGTTACTCATGCAGCGATATTACGTGTTTTACGTCATTTGTTACTTCATCATAAGTTGAATGGTAATTTGTTAGATATTGATATTTATAATTGTTATTGCGAAACATTTGAGATAAAGGAAGGGTGAAGTTGTTTTGGAGAATCAAGACTTAAGATATGATAAAGATGTGTTATCTTCTTTAAAAGTCATTTGGGATTTTATGAAATTAAATCAGACTATTGAGCCTTGTGATATTATTTTTGCTTGTGGATGCTCTAATATGGATATTCCAAGAAAATGTGTAGAATTATTTAAGAATGGTTATGGGAAAAAGATATTATTCTCTGGAGGTCTTGGAAAGATTACAAAGAGTGAGCTTCAAAAAACGGAAGCTGAAATATACCGTGATATTGCTATTTCAGAAGGAATTTTAGAATCTGATATTTTTATTGAAAATCAGTCTACAAATACTGGTGATAATTTTCGATTTTCTGAGCCTATCTTGGAAAAGAATAATGTTCATAGTATTTTAATTGTTCATTTTGCAACTTCTGAGAGAAGAACTTTAGCTGCTGCTCAAGCTGTTCTTCCGAATTATCGTGTGTTGATTACTTCTCCAGATTTGACTTTTTCCGAGTTTTTGTCTAGATTACAACAAGATGTTAATTACTTTAATCGTAATGTTTCTTTACTAGTTGGGGATATTCAAAGAATGGTTATTTATCCTCAGTTTGGATGGCAAAAAGAAGTAGAAATTCCTACTTCTATTATTCAGACTTATTATTTTTTAAAGGAGAAGGGATTTACTCAATTTATTTATTCTCCTTCTGATATTTTAGAATTAAGTCGTAAACATTCCCTTGTTTTTGATGATCCTAATTTATTTTCATAAAAAAAATCGATAGTTTTTACTATCGATTATTTGTTATAGAATTCAACGATTAATGCTTCGTTAATATCTGCATTTAATTCATTTCTTTCAGGAAGTCTAACAAAAGTTCCTTCCATTTTTCCTTCATCATATGTAATGAAGTCTACACGTTTTGTTACTTTAGCTAAGCTATCTGCTACAACCTTTAAGTTTTTGTGATCTTCTTTAATAGAAATTACATCACCAACTTTAACTTGGTATGATGGAATATCTACTTTTTTACCATTTACAGTAACATGTCCGTGATTTACTAATTGTCTAGCTCCACGACGAGTTGTAGCAAATCCAATTCTATATACTAAGTTATCTAAACGAGATTCTAACATTCTTAAGAAGTTAGTACCCGTAACACCTTTTAATTTCGATGCTTTATCAAAAGTATTTCTGAATTGTCTTTCGTTAACTCCATACATGAAACGAACTTTTTGTTTTTCTTTTAATTGAGTTCCGTAATCAGATAATTTTCCTTTACGAGCATTTCCATGTTGTCCTGGTCCATATGGACGACGAGCTAATTCTTTTCCAGTTTCACTGATAGAAAATCCTACGTG
>CALVRR010000021.1 GCA_944358705.1 uncultured Bacilli bacterium | reverse complement strand
GGTCATAACGACACGTATAAAATTTTGTGATAACTATCACCTCCTACTGTATTATTAGAAATAAGTAGAAGTTTCCAAAAAAAAGAATCCTTTCAGATTCATTTTCTTATTTTATGAATAAATTTAATCAAATAATAATGCCAAGTAATAGGAAGTTCAAACTCACCAATTAATTCTTCTACAATCCCATTAAAACCACGTTTAAATTCATAAATCCCATAATCTTTAGGATGTTCATTAATATTCGCTGGAATACCATAAAAATTATGTTTTTTAAATCCATGTTCTATCCCATACTCTATCATCATCCATTGTAATAAATACTGAGAATTAAACTTCATAAACTCTTCATAATTACCACTAGATAAATAAATAATTTCAGGTTCAATAATCATAAACATAGACCCAGATAAAGTAATAACATCTTTCTTTTTATCTTTTCGAATATCTTCTGCTTCCTTAATTCTTTTCTCATAAGAATGAATCTCATTCTCTAAATTTTTCTTTTGACCCTCATTATATTTCGCATCACTAAGCTTTTCAAGTTTTTCTATCGCAACTTTCTTATCTTCTTCTAATTTTTTCCGATATTTTACCAAGTCTAATTCTGTTACATAATATTTAACTTCTCCTTTATCATGAAAAAGTTCATACATTTTTTTATAGTAATCAACACTTCGAACAGAAAAATTCTTTCTTGCTCCTGTTTCAATCATAATATTCTGAAATCGATCTAGTTCATCATAATCTAATTCCTTAACAGTAATACCAATCTTTTCTGTTTTTCGAATAGTATTCCTAGTGTTTGGTTTCATTTCTTTTAAGATTTGTTCCTTTGTTTTTCCTTTCAATGGTAAAGAAAACATCCATCCAACCTGTTCCATCTCTGGAATAGAAACTTTTTTAAAACCAAATCTTTCTAAATTAGAAACAACCTCACTATGATCTTCTCCACCTTCAACAATATTACCATCAATATCTCTTTCCTTATAAATAACATAAGGATCCATTCGAAAAATATAACCATGATGTTCTTTTACAAACTTTTTTATTTCTCCCAAAAAATATTCTAACAACTCTTTATTTTCATAATCCACAAGAACACCTCTAGGAGAATAAAATTCATATTTACCAAAATGTCTTTTATGAGAAACAAGTAATGCTGCTGCTACTAGTTTTTTATCATCTTTAACCCCAACAAAAAATTCATTCCATCCATTACTTTTACGTAAACTTCCAATTTCAGGAGCAGATAAAAAAGTTTTTAACGGATGTTTTTCCCAAAAAGTACGATATTCTTTTTCTGTAATTTCTAAAAATTGCATTCTATCACCTTCACTATTAGTATATATGAAAAACAAACTTTTATCAAACAACCTATTTACGAACAGAAAACATTTGCTTTTTCTTTTTATGATAAACATCTTCTACTTTTTTATACACAACTTTATCTCGATCAAGAATAGTAAGAATAAACATCAAAATAACAACAATGAAAATAACAATAACAATAAATAATACAAAACTAAATTCATCTCGTTGAGAAACCGTAGTATCTAAATAACTATTCGTTAAATAAGTATTAAAATTTTCATTAGTAATAACTACTTCGTTTTCTACTGGCACAAAATTAGTAATATTTTTAATTGCTAGTTGTTTTAATTCATCATCAATAACAACAGGATATCCATAAACTTTAATAGGTTTCGGAACCTCTTTAGTTCTTTCATAAGTATAATCAATAATAGGTTTGTATTTATCGTAATCATCAGCATCAATGGCTACTAAATAAGTATGCCATAAACCAGTATCTTCTTCTTCAATAACAAAATGAATCTCTTTATTAGAATTCTCATAATAAGCAAATTTCTCACTCATCTTAGAAATCGTAATATAACTATAATCATCTACCGTCTGAGCTTCACTCCAAGGTAATATTTCTTTCTTTTCTTCATACAACTGATAAATACAAACAACTAATATGGTAATAACGATTAAATAACCAAGACATATAAAACTTTTAAATACAAGTCTTTGATATTTTAAATTAGAATGGTTCTTTTTCTGATTAAAAATCTTCTTCATATACTTCCCTCTATTATATAATAGCACATGGAACGTAAGTAGAAAAGAATAATTTCTTTAAAAAACCAGACTAAATAAACAAATAGTCTGGTTTTTTATAAGTTTCATTATATTCTTTATCCTTCATATATTGATCAACAAGAACTACTTGTTCACTTTCTAAACTTCTTGGTACATCAATAACTCTCTGATTCCTAGAACCTCGAAAATAAAGATCATAACTTTTCTCTTCTAAAATAAATTTTCCGTCGACCAAAACATCAATTTGATCTAATAAGCGCCTTGCTTTCGGATTTAATAACATTTGCTCATAAGTAAATCCAGTATAACACCATACATTCATTCCCATCTCATGAGCAGCTTTACTAATTTCGTAGCAAGCATCTGCCTGACACACAGGATCTCCTCCAGATAAAGTAATTCCGTCTTGATTTTTAATTTTTTTTAATTCTGAAATCACATCTTCAACATCAATTAAAGCCCCACCCTCAAAATCATGAGTATCTGGATTATGACATCCAGGGCAATGATGAGGACATCCTTGTGTCCATAAAACAGTTCTTACTCCTTCACCATCTACAATAGAATCCGGTTGCAAATAAGCAGCCAACCTGATTTTCATATTACTTACCTTCTTTTTGACTCAAAATTTCTTTAATTCCACTGTGTTTTACACGATCTCTTTCTTCTGCTCTTTTACCATTATTAAAACGATCAACATCTCCTGCTAAATATCCAGTAACACGACGAATTCTTTCAAATTTTTGTCCTTCTCCAATAATTTTTTCCATAAATAATCACTCCTCTTTTCTCTCTTTATATATATAATAAACTATTCACAACAATTGTTATCAATAGATGAAATCTTTTCTACTGGAACCCCTTCGAATTCATGACGTCCACATTTAGGACATACATCATTAATTACTCCAACATATCCACAAACTGGATCACGATCTACAGGATGGTTAACTGCACCATATCCAAGACCAGACTCCTTCATAACACGAATTACACGTTCAAAAGCATCAACATTAGAAGCAGTATCTCCATCTAATTCTACATAAGAAATATGTCCACCATTAGTAAGTTCATGATATGGAGCTTCATGCTCAATTTTACCAGTAATACTAATATGATAATAAACTGGAATATGGAAAGAGTTCGTATAGTATTCTCTATCAGTAACTCCTTTTATTTTTCCATAAATTGCTTTATCAATTCTAGTAAATCTACCAGACAATCCTTCAGCTGGAGTTGCTAAACAAGCAAAATTCAAATTATATTTCTCAGCGTACTCATCACATTTTTTACGCATAAATTTAACAATCTCCAAACCTAACTTTTGACTATCTTCACTTTCACCATGATGTTTACCAGTAAGTGCTTTTAAACATTCAGCAAGACCAATAAAACCAATAGATAATGAACCATGTTTCCAAACCTTACGTAAACGATCGGTTGGTTTAAGCTTTTCCCCATTTGTCCAAACACCTTGTCCTAGTAAGAATGGGAAATTATAATTATGCTTACTACATTGAACTTCAAATCTCTCTAATAATTGATCTTTTACAGTATCCATCAACTCTTCAAGTTCTTGATAAAAAGCTTTCATATCTGCTTTTTCACGTTCTTTTAAACAAATTCCATGTTTAATACCCAAACGAGGTAAATTAATCGTTGTCCAAGATAGATTTCCTCGTCCTGTAACCACTTGATTATCAGGAGAAGTAATATCACTAATTACCCTAGTACGACATCCCATATAAGCAATTTCTGTATTGATATCTCCTGGTTTATAAAACTGTAAGTTAAATGGAGCATCAATAAACGCAAAGTTAGGGAAAAGTCTTTTTGCAGACACTTTACATGCTAATCGGAATAAATCATAATTTGGATCTTCTTTATTATAATTAACTCCTTCTTTTACTTTAAATATAGATACTGGAAAGATTGGTGTTTCTCCTTTTCCAAGACCACAATCAGCAGAAAGTAAGAAATTCTTGATTACCATTCTACCTTCAGGTGAAGTATCCGTTCCAAAGTTAACAGATGAAAATGGAACTTGAGCACCAGCTCTAGAATGCATCGTATTTAAATTATGAATAAAAGCCTCCATCGCTTGTTGTGTAGCACGATCTGTTTTTTGTAAAGCTTTTTCATAACTTTTTTCAAAAATCTCATGAATTCGACTAGAACCTTTTCCGTAATCACTAAATTCTTCTACTTTTACTTCAATAGACTCTAATTTATCAATTTCACGAATAATTCGATCAATATTAATAACTGGAATAAATCCTTCTAAATCCAAGAAATCATAAATGGTTTGTTTAAATTGTTTTTTAAATGTCTTAAGAACCCCTGGTGCCAAATAATAATCCAAAGCTGGAATTGCTTGACCACCATGTTGATCATTTTGATTTGCTTGGATAACAATACAAGCAAGAGATGCATAAGTAGAAATATCTTGTGGTGGACGAACATAACCATGACCAGTATCAAAACCATTTTTAAAAAGCTTTGATAAATCTATTTGACAACAAGTAGTTGTACCCATAGCTAGGAAATCCATATCATGAATATGAATAGTACCATTATCATGAAGTTCTGCATATTCTTTTTTCATTAAATAAGCCTTAGCAAATTCTTTAGAAACCGTAGCTCCATACTGTAACATAGTTCCCATAGGACTATTTCCATCAATATTAGCATTTTCTCTTTTAGCATCCTCTTCATTTGCAGACTTTAACCCAAGGTTTTCTAAAGATTTTAAAAACTTATGAGTTTTATTATCTCCGAAGAAACTTTCTCTAGATTGATTTCTTCTTTCTCGATATTCAGAAAAAGATTTATAAACATCATCATATCCTTTACCAGAAAGTTCTCCTTCAATATAATCTTGAATCTCTTCTATTTTAAAACGATTGTTTTTATTCTTAGCCTCTTTTTCTATCTTCTTTAAAACGGCTTGATAAACTTTTTGAATATCTTGAGAGTTATATTTTCTCTCCTTTTCAGATTCATCATCATCAATCTCAACACTATCAAACCCTTTTTTTATTGCTAAAGCGATTTTTGATCCATCAAAAGCCACTTTTTTACCATTTCTCTTAATTACTGTGACATCTTCCAACATCTCATTTAACTCATTTGTATCTGCCATACTTTTACCTCCCACAACTTTCTGTCTAAATCCATTTTAAGAAACAAAAATATAAAAATCAATATAGAAAAATCAAAAAAAGAAGCCCATTTTTTTCAAACTATTGATATATATAGATTTCCTAAAAAAACTTTTTTTGTTCGATTTACGACAATTTACAAATATAGACATTTTTTTAATTTTTAGAAAAATGATTTTTTATTTTTTTTAAAAAATGCATTTTGTTTTTTTGAAAATTTCTTTATTTTTCAACAAATCGCAAAATTTAAAAATCTAAAAATAGAAAAATATAAAAAAATATTTTTTTTAAAATTTTAATTTTTCTCTATTTTTTAATCAGTAGATCCAAATCCTCCAAGACGTTCTCCAGTAGCATTATCATCATCCGTAACTAAGAATCTTTGGAATACCACTTGTCCAATAACATCTCCTTTTTTAACTTCAATATCATGGTCACTACAATTAAAATAAGCAAAGTAAAAATGACCATCATTATCAGGATTACCATAATAATCAGAATCAATTAATCCTACACTATTAGCCATTAAAAAACCTTTTTTAGGACCACTACTACGATTCAATAATAAATAACACTCATCTTCTCCACAATAAGCCTTTAATCCTGTAGGTATTAACGTTGGTTTAATACCAGGGTAATATTTTGGAATAACAATATCCTCTGCTGCTTCTACATCATATCCAGCAGAATGACGTGTCTTTCTCACTGGGATATGTATATCCTTATCTTCATAACCTTTTACTACTTCAAAACCTCTAATTTTCATTATTTTCCTCCTACACTTTCTAATTGATATTTATCACTACCATAAAACTTATATGCTTTAACATACTGTTTAGCTTCTTTATTTTCTTTTTTTAATTGACTATTTAAATTTTCAAGTGCTAAAATTGCAGAACTCCCATAAGAAATTCCTTCTACTGCTAAATACTCTCGTTCAGCATAAGGAAGTTCAAAATGTTTTTCTCCAATCATCGCAACAACGCTTCCATCGGTATAATATAATTGCAAAATCTTACTATCACAAAGAATAGAGAAAACATTAGAAAAGGATTCTACAATCTTAACTTCTTCCTCCGGGAAACGCCATATAGGGTGTATTCCTTGAGAAGTTTTCTTTAAATATCCCCCAGAAATATTCCCATATTCTCCACTCAAAGTTAAAGTATAACCTGCTTTCAAAATTTCTTCCATACCTAATCCCCTTCCAATATAGAACTATTATCAATATATAATATTTTTCTATGTTCTTTTAAACTCATAGGAACATCAATAATTTCTTGATTACTACTTCCTACATAATGAATTTTCTCACTCGCAAGTTTTAAAACAAACTTACCATCAAGCAATACATCAATATGATGAAGTATCGTATCTAAATCTTTATCATTATCTCTTTCTTTTAACAATTCATCATACCGATACCCAGTATATAACCATATTGTTTTATCAGGAAACTTTTCTCGAATCTCACTAACTAGTTCAGCAATCTCCCTACGATTTCCCAAGAACAACGGATCACCACCAGAGAAAGTAATTCCACTACACCAATCCTGTTTTAATTCAGCAAAAATTTCTTCTTTTGCCGCATCATCAAATTCTAAACCATCCTCAGGATCCCAGGTAACGGCATTCTGACAACCAGGACAGTGATGAGAACAACCAGACACCCATAACACAACACGGAGTCCTTCCCCATTAAGCATATCTGCTTTCGTAATATTATGATATCTCATTACATAGACTTCCTTTCAGAAATTTCTACCATCTTGGCATTATTAAGCATCGTATCACCATGAACTCTAGAATAAGATAAATATCCGTTCATACGCTCTATCTTAGTAAGATCTGTACTTCCACACTTAGGACATACATCCATATCTAATTCCTCATGACCACAATGATTACAATAAGATAAAGAAAGATTAACTCCTTCATAAAAACCTTTTTCCATAGCTCTTTCTACATAAGTAATCATAGCCTTCGTATTATAACTTAAATTATAACGGACATATTGAATTCTTCCCCCACGGAACAAATCCCAAAACCTATCTTCCAAATCTTGTTTTTCTATTCCAGTAATATCTTCCCAGACACCACAATGAAAACTATTAGAAACATATTCACGAGAACTAACACCAGGAATTACACCATACTTTTTACGGAATTGTTTAATCTGTAATCCACATAAATTTTCAGCTGGTGTTCCATAAATAGCATATAAAATATGATCTTCCTTCTTAAACTCTGTTGTCTTCTTATTAATATATTTCATAACATCAAGAGCAAACTGTCCATCCTCTACAATACTTTTTCCATTATATAAAACTTGCAACTCATTTAATGCAGTAATACCAAATGACGCAGTAGATGATTTTAAAACTGGTTCGATAGACTCCTCTGGTTTTAAATTACCTCCATAAAAACCACCTTGACAATAAGCAAGTGGATTAGTAGAAGCCTTACGTTTCGCAAGATAACGATAAGTACGAATATGAATTTTACGAATCATTTCTAAATAATAATCAAGAACCTCATAAAAATCTTTTTGTTCTTCACGAGCTTTTGCTAAAATCATTGGTAAATGTAAAGAAATTGCCCCGATATTAAATCTACCAACAAATACTGGTTTATCCTTTTTATCCGCTGGTTCCATTCCTCCCTTTTCATACCAAGGAGATAAAAAAGCACGACATCCCATAGGACTAACAATACGTCCATATTTCTTATACATCTCTGGAACATATCCTTCTCCACTTAAAGATAAATAATCTGGATACATTGTCTTTTCACTACACTTAATTGCTGTAAGAAAACTGTCACGAAGAACTCCACCTTCTCCATGTACTTTCTTATCATATAAAAATACAAGTTTTGGAAATAACGTTGGTCGCTTAAAACCTTTTTTTCCCTGACCTTCACGATGAACATCTAACATAGTCTTAGAAATCATCACTGCAAACTTATCCGTATCCACTCCAAAACTAAAAGTAACAAACGGATAATCTCCTCGACTAGAACTAACAGTATTTAGTTTATACTCAATCCCTTGATACCCTTGTTCACATTCCCGCACAGTCTTCTTCCAAGCATAACGTTCTGCTTCTTCCTTATATTCTTTTCCTTTAATCTCTAAATATTCTTTATAATACATATCATAACTTTTCTTCGCATATTTTTTTAACACTGTATCCACTTCTGGAACCGTAAAACCACCATACTGCATAGCTGTCGTATTAATAATAACATCTCCCATAACATTAAAAGCCGTTTGCAAGGTCTTAGGTTCTGTATACCAAATATTACTCATTTCAAACCCATCTTTTAATACGTTGGCCATATCAAACAAACAACAATTCATCGTATCTCTTCGAAAAGCCATATCATGAATATAAATATACCCATCTTTACATGCTTCAATTTCATTTGCAGTCAAAAAGAATTTCTTATATAGTTCCTTATTTAAACTATTATAAATTAAACATCTTTGCGTAGTTACCAATGCACTATCCATATTAGAACATTCTTTATCACCAATATAAGTAATAACCTGTGCTTTTTTATACACTTTATCTAAAATATGAACAATATCTTTCTTATAATCACGATATTCTCGGTAACTCTTCGCAACCAAAGGATTAATAGTTTCTAAAGCTGCTTCACAACAACTATGAACTTGTTCCACCGTTGGATTACTAGTCTGTGTCCCTAATAATTCCAAAACTTTAAAAACAATTTTATCCAAAGCTTCTTCTGTCAAATCAACCATTACTCTTTCGGCACTAGAAGTAACAGCTTTTTTAACTCTCTCTGGATCAAATTTTTCCAAATTCCCATTTCTTTTCACAATCATAACATCTTTCGCCATACTTACCTCTCCTATCCTATAGATTCCATTCTACTCCACAAACAAAAAAACTTATTGTTGCATTTGCAACAATAAATAAAATTTGCTAAAATAAAAAAGAATGAGGTGAAAAATATGTCGAAAACTCTAGAAGAAACAAGGATTTCTCAATTTAAAAAAAATTTGTCAAGCTGTGTCAATGTAAAATGTAAAACATTTTACAATAAAGATTTAATTCTAAGTTTCGCCCCTATTAAAAAGAAAATAGGCTTTATTACTTACGGAAAAGCAAATATCGTTAAAACTGATAGTAATGGAAACACCACAATCATGAGAGATTTAAAAGAAAACGACATCTTCTCAAATTTATTTTTCCAAGATTCGGAAGATGAAATTTATATCATTAGTAATGGAGAAACAGAAGTAATATTTATTGATTATTATACAATACTAAAAAATTGTAATAAAGCATGTCCCTTCCATAACAAATTAGTTCTAACATTATTCGACTTATTAATCACTGATAACAAGCAACAAAATGAAAAAATAGAACTATTATCGAAACGTACGGTAGAAGAAAAAATACTTTTCTTCTTGAAACAAAGAATGAATGAAAATAATATCTTTAAAGTAACAACTTCCTACAAAGCAATTGCAGAATACTTATTTGTAGATAGATCCAATCTAATGAGAGAATTAAAAAAGATGGAAGAAAAAGGAATCATAGAAAAGCATGAAAAAACGATTAAAATCAATATTTAACCGTTTTTTATTTTGGATTTTTGGTATCTTTCTTCATAGTAATAGGCATTAGAAAGATAAAAATCTTGTTGTAATTTAGAATCTTGTTGAAAAACATCTTCAAACACAATATGATCCAAATCACAAACAACATAATCTCCCTTTTTTAAAATTATTTCATTTTCATCACCAAAGAGTCCTCGAGTAATAGGATCAGGATAAAGTGCCTTTTTATAATGGATTATATTATCTTTTAAAAGTCTACCAACATTTTCAACCTTCACATCAAGCCAAATTAATCCCAATAGACGAAATTGTTTATAGATTTCATATAATTCATCATCCGTAATATTAATATCAGTATCCACCTTTTCAATAACTTCAACCGTACCTCTTAAAAAAGAAAGTTCATTTAAATCCACTCGAATTAAAGGAGAAACTATGAAAGGATTATTTTTCATAAAATAAGTATATCTCTCATCCCCAACTTTTAGTACTTTACTTCCAATTTCTACACAATCAGAATAAGCTCCGTCCGTAAGCATTCTAATATCACCATAAGAAAGTTCCTCATGCTCCAAAAGTTCATCTACTATCAAAACCAAAACATCCGTAAGAGTATCTAATTGTTCCATAGAATAAGATAAAGATAACATTTTTCCAAGAAGAAAAAACACATAATCTTTTTTATGATTCTCTAAAAACTGATTTAATATTTTTTTGTTTTCAGCCTTTACATAATCCTCAGAAATAGCCATAGTAAAAAAACTATCTTTAGGAATACTAGATATCAATTCAGAAAAGTGATTATTTACATATTCTTGTATAGGAAAAGAAGAAAGACTTAAGAAATCCCCATGAAAATATTTTAATATAGTAGGAATATGATTAATTATATAAGAATACATATCATCATAACAAGATAATTCTCCCAAAATAGAAGAAAAATTACAACTAAAACAACTATCTAATATAGACTCAAATTGTTCTTTAATAGCCTCCGTCACTATCGTAGAATCCTTAGCATCTTCATATAAACTATCAAAGAAATAAGGAACAATCCTATGATGCTCTACTCGATAAGAAATAATATTAATAATTTCCTCTTTCTCCATAATATCCCCTTCTAATTTAAAAATATTTCCATAAAATATCTCGTATAAAGAAATATGCTCCTATGATACCACAAAAACAAAAAAGAAGAAATCTTATTTCATCTTTTTATCATCAATAACATTCCCTTCTTTATCCTTAAACATATCAGCTAATTCTTTTTGATATTTTGGCTCATAATAATATCCAGGAAGATGACTATAACTAAAATCTTTATTTTTTAATAAGGAATTAAATTCTTCTTCTGAATAAATATGATCAGAATCCAAAATAACAGGGCTACCTTTCGGAAGAGGAGAAAAATTATTATCACCAATAAAACCCCTAGTAGACATATCTTCTCCTAACTGTTTATTCCAGTGAAAAGTATTATCCTTCGTAAGATACCCTAAATTAATCAACTTAACATCCAGCCAAACAATCCCCTTCTTTCTTAATTCTTTATAAAATTCATACTCATCAACAGGAAGAACAGGAGTATCCACCTTTTCTACTACTTCAATAGTACCAGAAACATCAGAAATATCTTCCAAATTTACACGAATATATGGTTTTAGTAAATATTCGTTATTCGGTACAGAATAAGTGTCCCTTCTCTTACCAACCTTCAACACTTTACTACCAAGAAAAATAACATTCGAATACCCACCACCACTATTTTTCTTAATATCCGCATAAGAAAGATGTTCATGTTCTAGAATTTCATCTACTAATGAAACAGTAACATCAATCACATTATCATAATCTTTAGCGTCTTTAGGAAGCCTATTTCCCAATAAAAATTCAACATATTCTCTCTTATGTTTCGTTAAAAATTGATTTAAGGCTTCCTTATTTTTATCATCAATCTCAGAAGAAGAAGCCATAGTAAAAAAGCATATATTAGGAATGGAAGAAATAAGTTTAGTAAAATTAGAATTTATAAAATCCTTAATTTTTAAATATGAACAATAATAATCTAAATTTGAAAAATCATATTCACTATTAACAAAAGTTAATAGAAAAGAAGTTTTCTCCTTAGTAAAATTGGTCATCTTATATTCCTTATCCAAACTAGAAACAAGTAAAGAACGATACTCTGGAGAACATTTAGAAATAATTTCTTCATAATGCTCTTGTATCAAGGAAAGAGCACTTTTATCGTGAAATAAACTGGGTTTATCATTTTCTCGAATCCATTGAAGAAAACATGGATAAATCATTTTCTGATTAGAATAAAGTTCTAATTTTTTCTGAAACTTTTTCGCATTCATAATTCCACCTAAAAAAAGTATACCATAAAAAAAGATTAGTGAGGAAGTAAACTCAAACTAACCTTTCCTTTTTCTAAATTAATATCATCCACATAACAATCCACAATATCTCCAACACTAACAACTTCACTTGGATGTTTAATATATTTATCCGTAAGTTTAGAAATATGAGCAAGACCATCATTATGAAGACCAATATCAATAAAAGCACCAAAGTCCACAACATTACGAACTGTCCCTTGTAATTTCATACCAACAGTTAAATCTTTAATATCTAAAATATCACTACGAAGTAATGGCTGAGGCATTTCATCTCTAGGATCTAAATTAGGCTTTTTCAAAGATAAAATAACATCTTCCAAAGTATATTGATCCGTACCTAATTTTTCTTGATAACTACTTACATCAATCTTATTTAACTTATCAATCAATTCTAAACTTCCAATATCATCAACCGTAAACCCTAAATCTTGAAGCAAAGCCATTGCCACATTATAACTTTCTGGGTGAATTGCCGTCTTATCTAAAGCATTATCCCCATCTGGAATTCGTAAAAATCCTATGGCTTGTTCATAGGCCTTATCACTAAGTAATTTCTTTTTATGAATTTCATCTCTAGACATAATTTTACCCACTTTTTCACGGTACTCAATTAATTTCTGACATGCTTTCTTAGTAAGCCCAGATACATAACTAAGTAGCGAACTAGACGCTGTATTCACATTTACTCCAACACTATTAACACACTTTTCTACAACAAAATCCAAAGAACTAGAAAGTTTCTTCTCACTAACATCATGTTGATATAGACCAACGCCAATTCCCTCTGGTGGAATCTTTACAAGTTCTGCAAGAGGATCTTGAAGACGTCGACCAATACTTACAGCACTACGTTTTTCTATCGCTAAATCTGGGAATTCTTCTGCAGCAACAAGAGAGGCACTATAAATAGAAGCACCAGCTTCCGATACAATAACATATTTACAATCCAAGTGATATTCTTTTATCATATCTGCACAAAACTTTTCAGACTCGCGTGATGCTGTACCATTACCTATCGCAATAATATCTACATGATATCTTTTAATTAGTTGTACAACAACTTCCTTAGACAATTTTATTCTCTCTTCACTATTATTATTTAAAAATGGTTTAATAACCGTAGAATCTAAATATTTACCGTTCTTGTCAACAACAGCAAGTTTACACCCATTAACAAATCCCGGATCAAAAGCAAGTACTACTTGCTCCTTCATAGGAGGGGTAAGTAATAATGCCTCTAAATTTTTTCCAAAATTATCAATCGCAGCCTCTTCACCCTTTTCTGATAATTCTGCCCGAACTTCACGCTCAATAGAAGGAGCAATCAATCTTTTATAAGAATCTTCGATAGCTTCTTTAATACTTTGAACAACAAAAGATTTTTCGTTTTTAATTATTTTTTTCTCCAAAAAAGTAAGAATTCCATCTTTATCCACATCAATAGAAACGGTTAATATTTTTTCTTTCTCACCACGATTAAGTGCCAAAATACGATGAGGCTTAATCCATTTCACAGGTTCATTATAATCATAGTACATTTCATACACTTTACCTTCATCTAAAGCATTTTTCTTTATCTTAGAAATAATAATACCATTCTTATAAAAGTAACTACGGATCCATTTACGATAACTAGCATTATCACTAATCCATTCTGCAATAATATATTTTGCTCCCGTAATAGCCTCTTCTACACTTTTAACCTTATCCTTTACAAATTTAGTAGCCATATCTTCTAAACTACCCGTAGTAGGAAAACTCATCATCATTTTAGCAAGAGGTTCTAATCCTAAAGCAATAGCTTCCGTCGCTTTTGTCTTTTTCTTTTCTTTATATGGGCGATACAAGTCTTCAACATCGACTAACTTCGTACAATTCATAATAGAATTTTTCAATTCATCTGTAAGCATACCCTTCTCATCAATCAAACGAATAACATCTTCTTTACGTTTTAATAAATTAACTTGATATAAATAAACTTCATTAATAGAGCGAATTGTTTCTTCATCCAAAGCACCTGTTGCCTCTTTTCGATAACGAGCAATAAAAGGAACAGTATTTCCTTCACTAAGTAAAGTTAAAACAACCTCCACTTGTTTATCTGTAATATTTAAATTATTTGCAATTTCTTTAATTATAAATTCATTCATCTAACATCCTCCATCTAGCATACTAATTTTAACATGAAAGCAAAAAAAAAGGAATAAAATCCTTTATTATTTTTTAATACAGATAGTATCAAAAACATCATTAATATCCATATCTTAAAATTTCAAAAGTAGTATTATAGGAAACTCCATAGAAAGAAGCTTCTTTTTCAGAGGCATAAAGTAAATCAAATAAATGAGTACCATCAAAACCAACCGAACCTCGGTCTAAAACAATACCATAAAACAAAGGTAATTTAGAATTTTTCACACGAACAATAGTACCTTCTGGATAAGACCGATCTCCTGCCAAAATACGAACTTTGCCATAAGTAGAATCCTGATAATAAATATTTCCATCTCTTACATCCATACCATTAAAAAGAAATCCACTACACCCTTTACAATCCGGACCATAGCCACTTAAACTACCAACTTGAGTTTCCAAAACATCTGTAACTGGTTTCGGAGTAGATACCGGAGTAGAAACCTCTTCTACTTCTTCAATAACCTCTTCCTCAACCACTTCTTCTTCAATAACTTCTTCCGTATCTTCTTCTGAATCTAATTCTTCTTTTACTTTCTCTTTTTCTTCCGGCTCATCTAAAGAAGCTATCAAATCAGAACTTTTTATTTTCTTAGTATCAAGATCTACAGAAATCATCACAGGTTCCCTACTTTGAATACCAATGATTACAAAATAAACAACAATTCCTAAAATTAACATAGAATTAATGATATAACCAAAAATTTTCATAACTAACTCCTTGCAAATACAAGTCTAACATATTTACAAAGAATTGACAACCTGTTGACAAAAATTACCAATTGTAAAAAATGTAAAGATTCGTAAATTTATCTTATTTTACAATCATAACCGCTAATTTCCATCATTCGCTGAACCTCTTTATAATCATCACCTTGAGAAGCGTTAGGATAAACTCCCCCAGCTTCAGAAAAAGAAGTAGTAACATTTTCTAAATTAAATTTTTCAAAAATAAAAGTTTGCGTTTCTAGCATTTCTTCATTAGATAAATCACAATCAACAGTAACCCCGGAAACAGACGAAGCATTTTGTTGCAACAACAAACATTGATTATTACGTTGTTTTAAATAATCAGCATCTCCTTGAATTAAAACCTTATGTTCTAAACTATCTACTTTACTATCATGAAAAGAATAAATTTCTGTATACTGATAACTATTGCCAGCATCATCACTTTCCATAGTACATACCAAATTACCTTCCGTCACATTATCAATAATTTCATTTCCCTTATCCTTAGAGAAAAGTTTATCAAATAAATCCTGAGAATAAGGCAACAAAAAGATAGTGGCTAATAAAAGAACAAAAGCAACAATTAAGAAAACCGGTTTTGTTGAATTAGAATTAGGTGTTTTTCCTGGATTAGAAGACAACTCCCCCTGCTTACTAGTAGTAGTTTCCCCCATATTAGGATTCTCTCCCTCCTGTTTTGAAACCATATTAGGTTGCTTCATATCATGCTTAGTTGCCGCAAAAGTAGATTCTGGTGCAATTCTTGGAGAATTTGCATTCGTTCCAGTTACCGCAGGATTAATGGAAGTAGAATTTGACATATTAAATGAATTAGAGGAAGAATTCTCTGGTTTTGCTTCTCCTAAATCAGACTTAGGTACCATATTAGGTACCGTTTGCTGATTCATACTATGTTTTGTTGCTGCAAAAGTAGACTCGGGTGCTATTCTTGGGGAATTAGCATTCGTTCCAGTTACCGCAGGATTTGTCGAAAAAGGAGAACTCAAAGAAGAATCTTTTTGCATAGAGGAAATAGAGCCTCCGGATACATTATCCACAGGAACCTCCATACCACTTGGTACCCCAATAGTAGAAATAGATTGTGTATTTACAGAGGAATCCATAGACGTTGGTTCTAATAATTCAACATCTTCTTCTTTATTCACAATACATCACCTCAACTATGTCTTTCACAAGTATAATTACTAGCATTCATTTCCTTTTCTATATCATCAATACTTTGTTGGTATTGATAGTTAGGATAAGTACCACCAGATTCTAAATACGCAGTAGTAACAGTATCAGGATTTAAAGAACGATAATCTAACACTTGCTCATTTTCATAAACACCTTCTTGTAAACTACAAGAAACACGAACACCTTCCATTC
Source organism: uncultured Bacilli bacterium (assembly GCA_944358705.1). Classification (GTDB taxonomy): domain Bacteria; phylum Bacillota_I; class Bacilli_A; order RF39; family UBA660; genus Faecimonas. The sequence continues at coordinate 16,176 of CALVRR010000021.1, read as the reverse complement.
CTTCTACTTGAGAAGAAAGTAAATTACAAGAATTTTTCATCTCCGATAACTCTAAAGCATCTAAATTACGATCCCCCTTAATCGTAGTAGTAAAAGTTAACATATACATTTTACTATCTTTAAAAGAAAAATCCGCTTGATAATAATAATCATATTTATCATCATTAGTGTTCATAGTACAACTTAAAATACCAGTAGTAAGCACAGGAGCCTCCGTTGCTTCTTTTCCTTTAAAATAATCGGAAACAAATTCACTGATATTAGGCAAGAAAACAACCATTAAAATTAATCCAAATAAGAAAATAAAAGTAAGATAATATTTTGAATTACTATTCGCCTTTTTCTCAGCTTTTGCTTTAAGAAGAGCTTCTTTCTCTGCCTGCTTTTGAGCCAAGGCTTCTTCTTCTCGTTTCTTTTTTGCATCCATCTCTTGTTGCTTTTTCAACTGTTGTTGTTGTATTTCTTGCTGCTTAGCATAAGCTTTTTGTTCTGCTTCTTTCTGTTTTGCTAATTGTTGCTCTTGTAATTCTCTCTGTTTTGCCATTTCTTCTTCATGTTTTTTCTGCTGTTGTTGAGCAAGAATCTGTTGTTTTTCATATGCCTTTTGTTCCGCCAATTTTTGTTGTGCCAGTTTTTCCTCTTCTAATGCCTTTTGCTTAGCTAGTTTTTGTTGTTCCAAAGCTTGCTTTTTTAATTGTTCTTGTTGTTTTAATTCTTCTTGTTTCTTTTGCTGAGCTAAAACTTCTTGTTCATGCTGATTCTTTTTTGCAAGTAACTTTTCTTCTTTCGCTTTTTGTCGAGCTAAAATTTTCTGTTTTCTAGCTTCCTCTTTCGCCTTTTTGGCATTTTCTTTTGCCTGACGTTTTTGCTCTAACTCCAACTTATGTTTTTCTATTTTTTCTTTCTTTTGTTGTTCTAGTTCTTGTTGATGTCTAAGTCGTTCTTCTTCTCTTTTTTTCGCTTCTTCAATTTTTTTCTGTTTTTCTTCTTCTTCTTTTAATTTTTTCTGTTTTTCCTCTTCTTCTCGTTTTTGACGCTCTTCGATTTTTTTCTGATTCTCTGCTTCTATCGCCAATCTTTTACGTTCTTCTTCTTCATGTGCAAGTTGCTCTTTTCTTTTTGCTTCTTCTTTTCGTTTTTTAACTTCCGCAAGAATAGCTTCTTTCTGCTTTAATTCCTCTTCCAGTTTCTTCTTAGTTGCGTCAGATTGAGAAGTTTCATGAGCATGTTTTAGTTGCTCTTGAGCAACTTCTTTTGCTCTTTCTAACTGTTCTACTAAAGCAACTTGATCTCCACTAACAACCGCCAACACATCTTCAGAAGAGATTAAATCTTTATCTTGATTTTTATCATCCATAGTATCACCCCAATTTTATCTTTACCTAAGACTATTTATTTGCTGTTGAAAAGAATCAGAATCTATAATATAACTTCCCACAGCTAATATATCACAATCTTGACATAGACTCTTTGTTTCACTATTAATTCCACCATCCACACTAACTACAGCGTTAGAATGATAAGAATCAAGCAAAGCCCGAAGCTCTCGAATCTTATCACAAGAATTAGGTATAAATTCTTGTCCACCCATACCAGGTTCTACACTCATAACTAACACTAAATCAAGAAGTGGTAAATATGGTACCAAACTTTTTACAGGAGTATTAGGTTTAATCGCTAAACCACATTTAATACCATAACTTTTAATAAGCTCCAAGTTTTCTTCAATGGACTCCGTAACTTCAATATGAAAAGTAATATATTCCGTATTTAATTCTGCATACAAAGGAATATATTTCTTAGGATCTTCCACCATTAAATGAACATCCAACCTTTTATCCGTAAATTTATAAATATTCTTCATTTCACGAAACGGCATTGTCTTCTTTGACACAAATTTACCATCCATAATATCTACATGAATATAATCAACATCAGTATCATTTAATTTTTTTAAATCGAAAGGGATATTTTGACTACTCAAAAAAGAAGCACTAATTTTCATAAAAATCATCCTCTCCAATAAAACTTAAATAATTAAGATATCGACTCTCTATTATATTATTAGAAGAAACAGCCTTTTTCACTTCACATTCTTTTTCCTTCGTATGCAAACAATCTTTAAAAGGACAAGGATATCTAGAAAACTCTACAAAAGCATCTCGAATTTCTTCTTTAGAATAACCCGTAAAATCCAAAGCAGAAAATCCAGGAGTATCCATAACTTTTCCTCCAAAAAAATCATACAAAGTAACGACTCTAGTAGTATGTCTACCACGACCTAAAGCAATAGATACTTCTCCTGTTTCTAACTTCCAATCAGGATTTAACTTATTCAGTAAAGTACTTTTACCAGCACCAGTTTGCCCAGTAAAAACACTAGTCTTATCCTTTAATAATTCCTTAATTTTATCTAGTTCTGTATTATAAATAACAGTATACCCTATTTTCTTATAATAATCTAAAATTTTCTCTATTTCTTGAAAATCTTCTTCCGGTACCAAATCTCGTTTTGTAATACAAATAATAGGACAAACAGAATGTAATTCCATAAGTACAAGCAACTTATCAAGTAAATTAAGAGAAAACATAGGAGAAACCAAACTAGTAATGATAAAAGCTTGATCAATATTACTAACCTTAGGTCGAAAAAACTCATTTTTCCTAGGATAAATCTTCTCAATTACACACTTATTACAATCAAATTCAACAAAATCACCAACTAAGGGTAAAATTTTTTCTTTTCGAAAAACGCCTCGACATTTGCAAGGATAAAGCTGTTGTTCATATTGTACATAATGCAAATCACTGTGAATTTTTACAATCTGTCCTTTCATATATCCCCCTATTCTGTATCTGGATCCGTATCGGTACTCGGTGGAGTTGTAGGATCTTCTTCCTCTTCTCCACCAGTATCTGGAGTAGAAGGAGTACTAGGTTTCTGTTCTTTCGGTTTCTTAGCAACCGTCACTGTTAAAGTTTGTCCTTTCACAATAGGACTACCAGCAGCTCTAGATTGATCAATAATCTTTCCTTCTTCATAAGCCGTAGTTTCTTGATACTCAACACTAATCGTCAAACCATATTTATCACAAAAAGCTTCAGCATCTTCTAAACTCCAACCTTCTCCAGCCATATTTGGGAAAGTATCTACAATATTAGGGATATATAAAATAATAGAATCCCCTTCTTTTACTTCACTACCAGCAGCAAGTGATTGACCAATAATTTCTTGTTCATCATACTCACGTTCAGAAGCATCTACATCACGCTTTTCAACAGATACATCCAATCCATATTGAGTTTCTAAAAGCGTCTGTACCTCTATATAATTACGTCCCGTATAATCATCTAACTCAAAAGTTTCTTCCCCACTAGACTTATAAATAGTAACTTTAGTTCCTTGTTTTACACTTCTTCCCTTTTCAGGATCCGTACGAACTACTCTTCCTTTTTTTACTTTAGAAGAAGAAACCGTCTTTATTTTTGTTCTTACTTCCAATCCTAATCCTTGTAATTTTTTCTCACATTGACTAACTTTTAATCCCTGACAATTTGGAACTGTCACTGGTTTAGCAGCAGTAACCGCAGGAATAATAAAGGCAACAGTAATAATCCCCAACACCAAAACACCAAAAATAATAGATAAAATAATAATTACTTTTTTACGTTTTTTATCACCATTATCCTCTATTTTCATAGCGATTGGTTCTTCATCATCATCTTCTCCGTCGTTATCAATATCTTCTAATTTCTTTAAACTCTTTGTAGATTCATTAGACTCATGTTCAGGATATTTATATTTATAAGGCTCCTCATTCATACGATCATCATCCAAAGCTGTAAGTAAATCTTCATGCATACTTCTAGCATCATCATAACGATTCTTAGGGTTTTTTGCCGTCGCTTTTAATATAATATTTTCAATACTTTGTGGAATTGCTGGATTATCCTCACGAACACTAGGAAGAGGATCTCTCATGTGTTTTAAGGCAATCTCTACAGCGTTATCCCCTTTAAAAGGCAAACTACCAGTAAGTAATTCATAAAAAATAATACCCATGGAATAAATATCACTTTTGATTGTTGAACCTTTTCCACTTGCCTGTTCTGGAGGCAAATAATGAACAGATCCCATAACAGAATTCGTTTGCGTAAGCTGAGTAGCATTAAGTGCCATAGCAATACCAAAATCTGTTATTTTGATTTGTCCATCATCTTTAATCATAACATTTTGAGGTTTTAAATCACGATGAATAATATAAGAATCATGTGCATGTGCCATACCATCCGTAAGTTGCAACATAATATCAATAGCCTCAGATAATGTTAAATTACCACGTTTTTTCAGTAATTGTTTTAGAGTTTTCCCTTCCACATACTCCATAACAATATAGTAAACACCATCATCTTCTCCTACATCATACATCTCGACAATATTAGGATGAGCAAGACTAGATGCAGACAAAGCCTCACGCTGAAAACGTCTAACGAATTTTTCATCACTAGACAAATCACCACGCAATATCTTGATAGCCACATTACGATCTAGTATTGTATCATAGCCAAGATAAACATTGGCCATACCACCTTCACCAATAGAACGAATAATCTCATAACGATCATTTATCTTTTGCCCCTTTGTAATCATTACTCGTCACCTTCTTCACTACGAATTAAATAAGCAACCGAAATATTATCTGTTCCCCCTCGGTTATTTGCTTTTTGAATCAATTTAATTACTTTATCTTCCACATCCACATCACTAAGCAACACTTTTTCAATTTGATCTTTTTCTAACATATTTGTTAAACCATCACTAGATAAAAGTATCTCCGTAACATCCATATCACAATCAAAAATGTCAACCTCAACGGAAGTAGCAGCACCAAGCGCTTTCATTAATACATTCTTTTTAGGATGAACACTTGCTTCTTCCTTAGTAAGTTCTCCCGCACTAACAAGTAAATTAACTAAGGTATGATCATAAGTTACTTTATGAAGCTTATCATCTTTCATAACAAAGCCGCTAGAATCCCCAACATTGCCAAATAACAAATAATCCTTCGTAAGAATAGCAAGTACCAAGGTAGTACCCATTCCCTTACTTTCTGGATGCGTTTTTTCATGCTGGAAAATCAAAGTATTAATCTCACTAAAAGCATCTCTTATCCAATTAACGGCATCTACTTTACTCATATTTAAAAACGTTTCTTTAAAATATTTACCTAAATAACCTATCGCAATAGAACTAGCAACTTCTCCAGCAGAATGTCCCCCCATTCCATCCGCAATAGCCATTAAATAATCATCATTTTGATTTTTAACAATAATAACACTATCTTCATTATGACTGCGAACTTTTCCTGCATCTGTTAAATAAAAAGATTTCATAACTCCTCCTTCTTACTTCTAAGTTGTCCACAAGCAGCACTAATTTTGCTACCAAATTCCCTTCGGATTGTGACATTAAGTTTATTCTTCTTTAGTATATCATAAAACTTCATGATTTGAACAGTACTACTTCGTCGAAATTCTAAATTATTCGTTTCATTATAAGGAATTAAATTAATATAACAATTTAAATGACCAACTAATTTAGAAAGTTCTTTAGCACACTCTTCAGTATCATTAACACCAGCTAATAAAATATACTCAAAGGTAATGCGACGATTCGTCTTTTCTAAATAAATTTCTAAAGCCTGAATTAATTCTTTCAAAGGATACGCTTTATTAATAGGCATAATCTGATTTCTAAGTTCATCATTAGGAGCATGCAAACTAATTGCCAAATTAATTTGTAATGGAAAATCACTGAACTCTAATATTTTAGATACAATTCCACAAGTAGAAACAGTAATATGACGAGCCCCGATTGCAAGTCCTTTCGGATGATTAATGATAGAAAAAAACTTAAGCAAATTATCATAATTATCAAATGGTTCCCCAATCCCCATAACAACAACATGACTAACTCGCATTTTTAAATCTTCTTCAATCATCAAAAGCTGAGTAACCATTTCCCAGGTTTCCAAATTACGGACTTTCTTTCTTCGACCCGATTCACAAAATTTACACCCCATGTTGCAGCCAACCTGACTAGAAATACAAACACTATTTCCATAATCATGTCGCATCAAAACAGCCTCGATATGTTCTCTATCTTCTAGTTCAAATAAATATTTACAAACATCAACATCGCGTTCTACTTGAATAAGTTTTAATTTAGAAAAAGAATAATCAGAGGATATTTGTTCTAACAGTTCTTTCTTTATATTCGTAATCTCAGAAACCGAAGAAATTCTTTTTTCATAAAGCCAGGAAAACAACTGATCCGCATGAAATTTACGAGCACCATGACTTATAAAATATTCTTCCATTTCATCTCTTGTTAAATCATATATATTCATAATTTCACTCCAATACCTATATTATAACAGGATTTTCATAAAGAAAAAAGAGTCTTATACAGGCTCTTTTATTTTCTCTACTTTTCCAAAATCAGAATAAGATAACGTTAACTTAAACTGATTGGTAGCTTGTCCTTTATAAATAGCATAACTACTAATATCATATTGAATTTCTACAATCTCTCCATCTTTATCTTTCCGTAATTGAATCGTATTGACTGGATCATCCAAATCAACATCCAATCCATCCAAAAGTTTTACTAGGGTAGTCGTAGTAATTTGAAAATTAATTGCTTCTTCTCCAGTAGCAAGTTCTGTTTTAGAAACATAAGTAGAAGAATCCAAAATCTTTTCTATAGTTTTAGAATCGAAAAGATCTGAATAAATAAAAGGATTATCGCATTTTATCCAAACTCCATTTTGATTCTTCATAAATAACGTATCTTTTTGATAGTACTCAGTAACACCATCACGAAAAGTAGAAACATCACCATTTCTACTACCAGAATAAGTGGTAGTTTTTCGATCAATAAGATAACGATAACTAAAATTATAATTACCCGCGGAAATAGAACTTATATTATAAGAGTATGGTTTCGCACTAAGATTACTTCCAATCACATCACCAGTCCCACTAACACGAGCTAAAATAGATAATACAACAAAGAAAATGAAGTAAATAGCAAAAAAAGCAATTCCTTTTCCTCGAGGAGTCTTTAAAAATTGAGAAAACTTCTCCCATGAAAAATCATTTTTTTGTTCATTATTCTGGTTATTTTCTTCCATAAACTACCGTCCCAATATAATCTTCTTTTTTTATTCCATTAACAAAACTACTAGCTAACATCCGTCTTTTTCCAAAAGGTTTAATATCTAACAAAACAATTTCAAAATCTTGAGTCGCAATACCAATACCATCTTTATAAATATGTAAAATTTCTCCAGGAACATTCCTACTAGAATCAAAATCACTAATTCTAGCCATATACACTTTAAATTCTTTGTCATGAATCACACAAGAACAACCAGGAAAAGGAGAAAGACCTCGAATTTGATTGAATAGACTACGACTAGATTTAGAGAAATCTAAGTATTCCTCTTCTCTTTTTATATTATAAGCATAAGTAACTTCGGCCTCTTCCTGCTTTCTTCGATCAGCAGTACCATCAAAAATAGAAGGTAGTGTTTCTAATAACAATTCTTTTCCCATAACACTTAAACGGTCATGCAAAACTTCTAAAGTATCACTATCAGTAATATCCGTTTCTTTCTGAGAAATAATATCTCCACTATCCATAGCCTCATCCATATACATAATAGTAATTCCAGTCTTAGAATACCCTTCCATAATAGCCTTATGAATAGGTGCCCCTCCACGAAGTTTAGGAAGTAAGGAAGCATGAACATTAATACAACCATATTTTGGATAATCTAAAATAGCTTTCGGAACAATCTGCCCATAAGCACAAGTAACAATAATATCGGGATTTAATAATAGAATATCCTCATAATCCTTCCGGATTTTCTCTGGTTGAAAAACAGGGATTTGATATTTCATCGCCAATTGTTTAATAGGAGAAAACACAACCTCTTGTCGTCTTCCAACCTTACGATCTGGCTGAGTAACAACACCAACCACCGAATAGTTTTCTATCAAACCTTCTAAAACAGGGACACTAAATTCAGGAGTTCCCATGAATACAACTTTAAACTTTTCCATAACCTCACCTCTATTGATATAACATAAGAATACTAATCACAACACCAGCTAAGATGAAAAGAGAACCAAGAAGAAACAAAAAAGAAACTTTCCCATCTTCATCACTTTCTTCAGGGCGAACCGTAGGTAATACAACCTCCACCTTCACAGAATCGCGCTCAACTACAAAATCAGAATACGGAATCACTAAAAAAGAAATTTCATTGGCTGGTATAAAATCCCTCCATGGTAGGCTATCAAACTTATAATCCATAATATGACTAGCCAAGCTACCAAGATCATCCTTCGTATTATGAATAATCTCTTCAATACCATGAATCATATTCTTAGAAAAATAACTTCTCTTAACTAACATAATTGTAGGTTTTGATTCATTTTGACGTAACAATTTCCACTCTTTATTACACAAGTCTTCAATCGTTTTAATATCCTCTTCCGTCATGTCCTTACTTTTTAACATATGTTTCAAACCACGAAAACACCCCATATAATCCCTTTTAGCATAACAATTAATTTCTACTTTTTTGGAAGACTTAGGACATAAAAAATTAGAAAAATAATGAGGACTATAAGTAGCGTAATAACAAGCCATCACAAAGTCATCTGTAAAAGTAACATAATCATGATGAAAATCCATATCTACAAAAAAAGAAGGAAACTTTTTTTGTATTTGTTCAAATTCGGAATAAAAATTCTCATATTTCTGTGGAAAAAAACCATCCTTCTGAATATTAGAAATAAAAACATCAGAAACCGCATGATAAAAATAACCATCCACAATATACTTTTGATAAATATATTCTAAAATCTCTTTTCTATGCTCTTCTTCTTTATTCTTAAATCCTAATTTCCTAGCACAAAACTTTACTAGTATTTTAGAAACTCCTTCGCTAATATCATGAAAATTATCAATTTTATACCATAACAAATCTAAATGATGAACATAATCCGTAAGATATTCCAAATCTTCAATAATAACTTGATATTTAAATAAAGAATCAAACAATAAGAAAAATGGTTGCTCCAACCCAGAAAACTTCTCATAATTAATAGAATCTTTCTTTTTCTTATCATAATATCTAGGATTATGTGCTACTTTAGAAAACAAATCGATAACTTCTTTTTGTTCAAAAACAGAAGATAACATTCCTATCACCACCCCTAATAATTAACGGAACCACATAATAAAATAGTATGCAGAACCAATAACAGCAATTAAAAACAAAACAATTAAAATGATTCGAATAACAGGACTATTAATATCCCAGTAACTATCATATTTTCTTCTACTGTTTTCCATTAAATTTTGAAATTCCTGATTATTCTTTTCATTAACACTATTGAATTCCTTATTTTGTTTAAAATCATCATCCGATGGAAGAAAACGATTTCCTGCCATATCATCACCCCTATCATTAACATAAGAATAACATATTTTATTAAAAATGACTAGGACTAAAGTCAATATCTATTTTAACTTTAAGATTTGTTTTATAATGATTCTTTATTTTCAATAAAATATCTCGTAGATTTTCTTCTTTTTTATACTTCAAAATAATCCCATATCGATAAATATTATTTACTTTAAATACCGCAAGAGAAGTAGGACCTAAAATAGTAGTATGAACTAAATTACGGTCAAGAGAACGCTTTATTTTTAAAGATTCTTGAAACAAATAGTTAGCATCTTTTCCACTAATTTTTAGATAACAAAGATAATAAAAAGGTGGATATCCTAATTTCCTACGAACTAACATTTCTTGATGATAAAATCCTAAATAATCATGATTTTTTACATAAGAAATAGCATAGTGATCCGGATTAAACGTTTGAATAAAAACCTTCCCAGACTTTTTACTTCTCCCACTTCTTCCAGCCACCTGAGAAAGCAAAGAATACGTATTTTCACTACTACGAAAATCTGGAATATTTAAACTAGTATCCGCATTAATAACTCCGACTAATGTAACATCACTAAAATCTAGACCTTTCGCAACAATCTGTGTACCAAGTAAAATATCATATTCATGATTTCGAAAAGCATCAATCATTTTCTTATGGGCACCTTTTCTACTAGTCGTATCGACATCCATTCGAAGAACTTTGGCATAAGGTAACAATTTATATAACTCTTCTTCAATTTTTTCAGTTCCAACACCAAGGTCAGATAAAGACTCTTCCCCACAACTTGGACAAACTTTAGGAAGAGGAGTAGCATATCCACAATAATGACAACGAAGCATTTTATTACTTTTGTGATAAGTTAAGGTAATATCACAATTAGGACACTTTATTGTATCCGAACAATTCTTACAAGTGACAAAAGTAGAAAAACCACGACGATTTAAAAATAAAATGGCCTGTTCCCCTCGATCAATACACTCCTGAATTTCATTTAATAAAATAGGAGTAAGATGATAAGGCGTTTTTTTAGCTTCTAGATTCATATCAATAATAGAAACTTCCGGTAAAGCTTTCCCATTTACCCGTTCTTTTAGAGTAAGTAAGTGATAAACTCCTTTTTGAGCTCTAGCCATAGATTCCAAAGATGGTGTGGCACTTCCCAATAAAATAGGACAAGAATGATATTTAGCCCTCCAAATAGCTATATCTCTTGCATGATATCTCGGATCTTTATCTCCCTGTTTATAAGAATCACTATGCTCTTCATCCATAATAATTACTCCAATATTTTTAAGAGGAGCAAAAATAGCACTCCGCGCTCCAATAACAATATTAGCTTCTCCTCGAGCAATTCTTCTCCACTCATCATATTTTTCGCCATCCGATAATGCCGAATGAAGAGCCGCAATTTGATTACCAAAACGATTCGAAAACTGCTCTACCATCTGTGGTGTTAAACTAATCTCTGGTACTAACAAAATAGCTGTTTTTCCATCTTTCAACACTTCTTCAATAATATGCATATAAACTTCTGTCTTTCCACTACCAGTAACCCCGAACAATAAAAAAGGAAGGGAACTAGAATTAGAAACCACAGCGTCCACAACATCTTGTTGAGCTTTAGTCAATTCTTTTTTTTCTTCATTTCCGGCTTCATACTTCATACGATAATCTTCTTTTTCGATAGGAACAAGAATCCCTTTATCGACCAAAGTAGAAAGCGCAGAAGTAGATATTTTTAATAACTCTTCTCTAGGAATTTCCTCTCTTGATTGAAACAATTCTAATATTTTCTTCTGAGGAATCGTTTTACCAATATATTCTTTCTCATTTAACCGATAAAAAACATGCATTTTCTTATTAACAATAGTTCCAGCCTTAGCTTTTAATGCCTTCGGTAACATCACTTGATAAGCACTAATCAAAGTAGAAAGCGTATCTTTCTGTATTTGTTTTCCCAAGAGTAATAATTCCTCATTTAAAATAATATCTTCATCAACAACAGAATAAATTTCTTTAAGTTCCCTAGAACTTTCTTTTTTTATCTCCAAAACAAATCCCTCTAAGGTTTGCTTCCCAAAAGGAACCAAGACACGGATACCAAGTCGAATGGAGTCTTCAAAATTCTCAGGAACCAAATAATCAAACACTCTGTCTACATTCTGGTTAGAAATCTCTACTAATACACCAACAACCACGATATCACCTCCACTCTTATTATAATGAAAAAAAGAAAGAAAACAAGAAAATAAGACCATAAATGGTCTTATATAATTTCAATATCATCTTCACTTTTCGTAGAATTATCCTCAAATAAAATACTTGGATCATCTACTAATTTTTTACTTACCTTTCTATCCATCTTAATAACTTTCTTTTCTTCAGAATAAGCAATGAAAAAAGCAATAAAAGAAAAGACCACAAGACAAATAACAATAATAACTATGGGATGCATAACATCACCTACCTAAAACAATCTTAAAATATCATTAAATGTAATTACAATCATAAGTAACATAAGTAAAAACAATCCAATCGTATGAATCTTATTTTCCGTTTCTGGATTTACTGGAGAACCTTTAATCTTTTCAATAAGAATAAATAAGATATGTCCTCCATCAAAAGCAGGAAGTGGAATCAAATTAATAAAACCAACATTAATACTTAAAAAAGCAATTAAATAGATAATATTCATAATACCAGCAGAACTTTGATTACCAACGATAGAAAAAATTCCTACAGGTCCACTAAGTTGAGAAATACTAATACCTCCGGTAAACAAATAGCCAATAGTAATAGCCATTTGTTTAAAAATAGATACGGTCTTTTTATAAGTAAACTCTATAGCACTAAAGAATCCATACTCTTTTTCTTGAACCATACCAATACCATATTGATAAACAACTTCCCCATCAACTTTTTTCTTCTTTGGCTGAACAGAATAAGTTTTTACACTATCGTCTTCTTTTTCTACTTTGATATCACTAGCTTCTTCTGGATCCGCAATCGCTAAATATAAACTAATATCATCTGTAGTAGAAATAGAATGACCATTAATTTCTAAAATACGATCTCCGGATTCAATACCAGATATAGCAGCTGCAGAATTCTTGGTAACAGAAGTAATAACTGGTTCCATAGAAGTTCCACCCCAGATAAGACCAATCAAGAATAAAAGAAGAATCGCAAAAATAAAATTATTACCAGCACCAAAGAACATAATTAAAAATCTTTGCCAAGGTTTTTTAGACTGCAACCTCTTATCTTTAGGAACTTTCTTTAAATCATCATCCTCCAAATCCTCTCCTGCCATCATACAAAATCCACCAATAGGAATGGCTCTCAAAGTATATTCGGTCTCTTTTCCTTTTTTCCTCCATAATTTAGGTCCCATACCTATCGCAAATTCATAAACATAAACACCCATAAGTTTTGCAAAAATAAAGTGACCAAATTCATGAACAAATACGATACTTCCCAAAATTAAAATAAATAAGATCAGATTAATAATAAAACTCATTCGTTGCCTCCTTATAATATACTAGAAAAAATAATAAATGCTAATACTACAAAAATCAAACTATCAAATCGATCTAAAATTCCTCCATGTTCAGGAATTAAATTAGAAAAGTCCTTCTTATCATAATATCTCTTAATAGAAGAAAATACCAAATCACCAAGTTGTCCTACTAACGATAAAATCGTTGTAACAACAATAACAAAAGCCAAGGAAATAGAAGGATTAATTGCGGTAACATAAAAAGCAGTCGCAACAAAAACTCCAAATATCGTTCCTCCTAATAATCCTTCAATAGTCTTCTTTGGAGAAACGGAAGGACATAGTTTATGTTTACCAATTAACATACCAGTAAACAAAGCAAAAGTATCTGTAATCGTAGTAATAAGTAACAAATAAATAATGTACATAATATCATAATTACGACAAATAATAAACAAATTAAAACTTAAACCAATAAATAGTACAGACCCTATCAAAAATAAAGCATCATTTAAATTATATTTTTTATAGTCATGAATAAATACCATAGGGGATAAAAAGGCAAATATAATAAATGCTACAACTCGATAATCCATAGTATAAATAAAATCAATAGAATCAAAATGGGACAAAGAAAAGAAAACAACCATAACGTAAGCAAAAATCTTCATTAAAAATGGAAATTCCTTTTTACTTTCACGAATATGAATTAACTCATACAATCCCAATACAGCTAATAGAGTCATAAATATAGCAAAGACTTTCCCACCAATCAATAATAGTGGAACAAAGATAGCTATCATTACAATAGCACTAAGAACACGCTTTTTCATACATTACCTCCAAATTTTCTAATTCTTTTATTAAATTCTACGATAGCTTCCATAAATTCATTCTCTAAAAAATCAGGAAACAAAGTCTTTGGAAAATAAAGTTCAGCATAACTAGCCTGATAAAGCATAAAATTGCTAAGCCTTAATTCCCCACTGGTACGAATAATAAAGTCAAGTGGTGGCAAATCCTGATATAAATGCGAAGAAACAATATCCAAAGTAATATCATCCAAAGATATTTTATGATTTAACACTTGTTCAGAAATCTTTTTTACCATATCTAAAATTTCTATCTGTCCTCCATAATTAAGACAAATATTTAAAACCAAACTCGTATTATTCTCGGTTCTTCTCGTAAGTTGATCCATAGCATCTAACACTTTTTTAGATAAAGGACTACGTCTTCCAGAGAAAACAACTTTCACATCATGATCAATAATCTCTTGAAATTCTTTTGTAAATTTCTCTATAAAAAGATTCATCAAAAAGTCAACTTCTGCTTTACTACGTTTAAAATTTTCCGTAGAAAAAGCATAAATAGATAAGTATTTTACTCCTAAACTTTCCGCATAAAGACAAATCTTTTTAAGTGTTTCTGCTCCCTCCTTATGTCCAGCACTCCGAGAAAGTCCTCGTCGTTCAGCCCATCTACCATTACCATCCATAATAATTCCAACATGATTAGGAATAACTAAATTCTCTTTCATTATCATTCTACCTCAAAATTATTATATAACAAGTAAAAAGAAAAAGAAAGCAAAAATGCTTTCTCAAAACTTATCAATATCAATTTTAACATATTTGTTATCTTTCAAAGTACTGCTTGCTTGTACTAAAGTACGAATAGCATTCGCACATCTACCACCTTTACCGATAACACGTCCCATATCGTCTTCTGCAACCATAACCTGTATTAAGATAACATTTTCTTCTTCCGTAGGAAATTCTTTTACACTAACAGCATCCGTATCCACTACTAATGATTTAACAATCTCCTCAGTCAACTGAACTAAATCCATAATTACTTATCCTTCTTTTCTTTAGATTCAGTAAATTTTTTCATAATACCAGCTTTAGTAAATAAATTTTTTACAGTATCTGTTGGAATAGCTCCATTATTTAACCATTTTAAAGCTACTTCTTCATTAATATTAACTTTGCATTCACCAACAGGTGCATAAGTTCCAATTAATTCAATATATTGACCATCTCTAGGACGTCTAGAGTCAGTAGCAACGATTCGATAAGTAGGCTTCTTTTTAGCACCCATTCTTGTTAATCTAATTTTTACTGCCATAATATCCCTCCATTTCTTAATGCATAAATAGTATAATAAAAAAAAAGATATCTGTCAACTTTTTTTTGATAACACTTAATCCAGTAGGCAGAGGATCCTCTCCAATATTCCAAATAACAGATAAAACATCACCAATTTATCTAACAGTTTCTCATTTAAGGTTAAACTATTTTCCTTACTCACAATACCCCTTCTCTATTCTTAACAGCAATACTTTTCTGATAAGCAACATCCCTATCTTGTAAATAATAAGTATGATTTAATAATACTCTATCTAATTCTACGGCGCCCTCCATACTATCCAAAATCGAGTAATTATCACCTCGATATATTTTACCATGACAAAAATCAAACTCCTGTCTTTTATTATCAAAAAACAAATATTTTCTATTATCATCTTTTCGACAAATATGAATACTTTGTCCTAAGTAATAATCAATATTATTAATTTCAAAAGAATATTTCTTCAATAAATATAAAGAAAAAGGTTTCCTCTGACGTTTTTGTGTTTTAAGATACAAAAAATCATGTTCCAAACAAAACTGAATCCAATGAGAATGAAGTAACTGAGCTACTCCTTGACCACGAAATGGATAATCAACATAAGTACCAATATAATTACTACTTTTAGTTTCTGGTTGAAGAGTAAAATACATATATCCCTGTAACTTTTTATCTCCCATACAATCAATTAAATAACAATAAAATTGATAATTACATCTTGCATTTGTTTGATGCTTTTTTAAAACAATTTGTTGAATTTGTCCACTAGGATTTAAAAACTCATCGGTAATTACTCCACTATTATTGAAACAAAGCCCATCTTTCATACTTCACCTTCTAATGCAAGATATTAAAAACTATCAAATGTAGTGAATAATATTATAACAGAGAAAACAAAATATTCAACACAAATTAACATATAAAAAATAGCACTATAAATGGAAATAATAAGTGTCCGTACATCTAATTACCTAAATGTAAGTTATTTTATTGATTTAATAGTAACATGT
>CALVRR010000020.1 GCA_944358705.1 uncultured Bacilli bacterium | reverse complement strand
GTTGTTGTTTTCTTTAAAGTATCCGGTACTTCTACCAGTTGGATATTTTCTAATACGGCATCCGTTTCTCCATTTTCGGTAATCGTTACTTTTTGTTCTACGACTCTCGCTTGATAGTTTGGTGGAGTTACTATTTGTTTTACCGTATATTCTCCGACTGGTAAAGTGATATTTAATTCGCTATTTGTTGTTTCATACCTGTAGATAATATTTCCTGATTTATCGTATATTTCTATTTTTGCTTTCGCAAGATTTTCTTTGGTTTCGGCATCGATTACTTTGATATTTAGATTTCCTACTGGTTGATTAAATTCAATTACTATTTGCTCTGCTTCTTTTCTTTCCTTAGCAGTACATTTTTGAACAAAGCTAGATTTTGTCAATTGATTTAAAAGGGATTCTTTTTCTCCTGATATTTGAGCTCTATTAGGTCTCATATCATGATATATTTGTACACTTTGGAAATCAAAATACCCTTGTATTTTTATTTGAAAATCGATGGATTTATTTATAATTTCATCAATTGGAATACGTACTTTAAATCCTTCTCCTGCTAGAAACTCTGTCTGTTCTTCTCCTTTACTATTTACTACTATTGTAGGGGCAGAGACTTCTA
Organism: uncultured Bacilli bacterium; assembly: GCA_944358705.1. Lineage (GTDB taxonomy): Bacteria > Bacillota_I > Bacilli_A > RF39 > UBA660 > Faecimonas. The sequence continues at coordinate 32,344 of CALVRR010000020.1, read as the reverse complement.
CTTTATAACCAGCGAACTTATCCTTATATATCTTATTTACACTAGTTGGAGTAATTAAATTTGTTTCAATGTAGTCATTGGTTACATGATACGTTATATCCTCTTTCGTAATTGGATTTAATTCTACCATTTGATTGTCCTCAATATACCAATCTACATATTCATCCCATTCTTTTAGGTATTCTTCCATTTTATCTCCCACGGAAGAATTCTTTAACATTTCTTTATCTCCAGCGGATAAGCGATTGTTAAATTTCCAATGAACATTTTTATCTCTAATACCTATAATTTCAAATTTATCTTCATAGTTTGTTTCTTTTTCACTTGTTACTATGCCACTTTCTGAAAAATCATAACTATAATTATATTTGTCATCATATCCCTCTAGACGATCCAGAGCCCATAAAATTAATAATTGTTTGTAATAATTATCTTCTTCTTTATTCGTACTAAAACTAGTATCGTTTATTAAATACCCCATTAGTATCGATGATGTATTTCCTCGAGTCATAGGTACATTATTCATTGCTGACTCTTCACCTAAAGAGGTGTCTTTATATATATATTTATCAAATATTCCATTTAATGTTAAAAATATTGGATTTGAATTATTATCTTCTGGATTTTGTGTAAAGTTAATATTAGAAGGTAATGCTATTTTGTTGTTTCCACTTTGAATAAATGATGTGGTTTTGGTATCGGCAGTAACTGTGATGTTATATGGACAAGCATTTTCAATAGCATAACTTGGCTTTTTTATGAATAGAGTTGCTGATACTATTGTTATTATTATCGCTATTATTGGAATAATATATTTTTTCTTCATCCTATCTACTCCTTTATTCTTTCTATCTATTTTGTCAGCTTATTCACTAAAAACTAGTTTCTTTTATTTAGATGTCTTTTCTTATTTGTTTTTTTATATATTTTTTTAAAAATAATACGGATAGACTAGAAATCAACATGGGTATTAGAAATAATAGTAAAACTGTAAAGACTTGATCTTTACTAAATAATAAACAGAAAGATATTATTATTAAATATATTCCTAATACTATTTTATTTGTTCTTAATCTTTTATTCATATAAAATTGTTGATACTCATCCGCTTTCTTTATTAAATATTTTAAATAATAGCATACTGGTATTAGATAAGCTACTCCTAGAGATAAGCAAAACGCAATTATATTTATTTTATAACTTGATTCAAATATCGAAAGCAGTATAAAAAATATTGGCATCACATATCCAAATATACTCATTGCATGACCTTTTCCTTTGGTCTTATATTGTGGTGGAAGTGGTGGTTGTTTTTCTATATAAGGAGTTAAATCTTGAGGATTTCGGATTTTTTCTTTTAAATATGCTTTTAAAACATCTATGTTATCTAGATATTTAAAAATTGTTTTTTCTTCCTTTTTATGAACTTGTCCCCTCATATCTATATAATCACAGTTTATTTCAAGACAGTCATTTAATTCTTTTATTTTATATACATTAATTACTTCATAATAAGAAAAGATATTTTCTGTTTCTACCAATTTTTTTAAGTCTTCTTTGGTATAATTCTTTATTTTATTTTGGAAACTTTGATTGGATTTGTTATAAAGATACATTCTTAATGTGTGTGTAATGATATTTCCTCTGCTTCTATATGAGCTTGTAGATATTATATCTTTATTAATTAGTTTTACTGATATTAATCTTTGATCTTTTGTTATGATATAGCATCTGTCTTGATATATGATAACTTCAGAAAGAAAAGATAAAGTTTTTGTTACGTATGGGAACATGAAAAAAATTCCATCTATAACCATTACAGATGAGGTTATTGCTAATAAATTATAGCTTCCATATTTTATTATCCAATAACCAATAGCGTACACACTTATACAAATTATACTTTTTATTGCTGATTTTATAAATTCTTTTCGATTGATTCTATTATATTCGTCTTGACTATAGAGAAATATTTTATCAACAGTTATATTTTTTAGCTTAACCATTTTATTTGTATTATCCACGTTACTCAACCTTTACTTTTTATTTTTCTTTATAAAATTATATGCATCTTTACACATATCTTCAATTGATAACGTAGCTTGCCAGTCTAGTTCTTCTTTTGCTTTTGTAGAATCTGCAAAACATTCCGCAATATCTCCTGGTCTACGATCTGCAATTTTATAATTTACTTTTACTTGATTTACTTTTTCAAATGCATTAATAATATCTAATACACTATATCCAGTACCAGTTCCTAAATTATATATGTATAGTCCTTTTTGTTCTTTTTCTAACTTTTCTAAAGCTTTAATGTGTCCCTTAGCTAAATCTACTACATGAATATAATCTCTTACCCCGGTACCATCTTTCGTTGGATAATCATTTCCAAATACTGAAAGACACTCTAGTTCTCCACTAGCTACTTTCGCAATATATGGCATTAGATTTGCTGGAATACCATTTGGTTCTTCTCCGATTAAACCACTTTTATGAGCTCCAATTGGGTTAAAATATCTTAAAATCGCAATATCCCAAGAATTATCTGATTTATATAAATCTTTTAAAATTTGTTCTACAAATAATTTTGATGTTCCATAAGGATTCGTGGTACCACCGGTTTTATCCGTTTCTTTAATTGGAACATGTTCTGGATCTCCATAGACGGTTGCACTAGATGAAAAGACTAGTTTTTTTACTTCATGTTTTTTCATTTCTTTTAATAAAACCAATACGGTAGATATATTATTTGTATAATATTCTACTGGTTTTTGTACGGATTCTCCTACCGCTTTATAGGCTGCAAAGTCAATAACTGCATCAATTTTTTCTTCGGTAAAGATTCGATCTAATAATTCTTCATTAATCATATCACCAAAATAAAACTTTACTTCTTTTCCTGTAATTTCTTTTATTTTATCTTTTACTTCTTCTTTAGAATTTGATAAATTATCTAATACTACAACTTCATGATTTTCTTCTAATAGTTCTACACATGTATGACTACCAATGTATCCTAATCCTCCTGTGACTAATACTTTCATATTATTCTCCTCCTCTATATTTTTCCTGATATTCTTCCATTACTGCTAACATTTCTTCTCCAATTTCTTTTTCAATTGATGCATTTTCGATACTTTCTTGTAGAAATTGTTTCATATCCTTAATTGGTATATAAAATAAATGAAAATCTGTTTTTTGTTCTAATTCGGATAAACTCATTTCTTCTATTTTTGGTCCATCGTTACTATGTACAATATAATAATATATTTTATTACATCTTGTGTTTCCTAGGTTCAAATAATTATTATAATATTCTTCAATCACCATAAAAGGACCGGTTTCTATATCACAATTAATCCCGGTTTCCTCTTTAATTTCTCTTTTTAAACTTTCCTCTAACGATTCATTTTCTCTCCAATGTCCACCAGGAAATTGATAAGTATAGTTATTATGAATCACTAAAAGTTCTTGGTTTTCATTTACCATAAGTCCTTTTACTCTAATTACTGTATCTTTTACTTCTGTTATATCTATTTTATCGTCATTTATGATTCTTCTTTTCATATTATCTTCCTTTCTAATTATATACATATCTTTCCCAGTATTCTGTTACACTTGGTGTTACTGTTTTGAAAACAGCATCTATTTGCTCACATATATATTTTGCTTTTTTCCAAATCGTGGTTCCTGTTTTTAAGCAACCAGCTTCACTATTACTCATCAGATATTCAAATGTAGAAGCTCTGTCTTCGTATTCGTCTGTTTGGGCATAATCATTTACAAAATATGCATTTATATTATTTGCAGTTGTATAGGAGAAGGCAGAATTTGTTGTTCCATATTTAAAATCCGGTGGATTTAAGGTATTCCAAGTGGTATAATTTGCTCCTCTGGTATACATATATTTTTCTATATAATGGTATATTTCATGATGAAGACTCTCCTCAAAACTATAATCTGTTGCAAGAGATATTAATACATTTTTCGTTGTGGAATCTGTAATTCCTGTTACATTATCTTGAGAATATCTTTTTAATAAATATATGGTTAGAGTATATCCTCCTTGTTTTGTTTCATTAAAAAGACCTGCTGGATATACAGATAAATTACTATTTAGTTCATTTAATACTTGATTAATTTTATTCGAGTCACTTAGTCTTACACTAGATAGTCCAGACACCGTATAACCATTAGTTTCTACTCCATATTTTACAGTAATTCCATATTTATTTTCAATGCTATTTCGTAGGTTATTATTTTTCACCTCGATAGAGGAACTTGGAGGGTTGGTCTTTTTATTTTCTGTACTTGAATTATTATTGTTACTTCCGCTACTGTCATTGTTACTGCTTGTATTACTATTACTATTGCTTTTATTATTTCCCTTATTATTTCCTTGACTATTTTCTTTGGAAGTTCCTCCGGAATTATTATCTTTTGTTGTAGAAGAATTATCTGCAATGGGAGTGTCGGTTGTTGTAATATTAATATCATTGGTATCTGAATTACTTAAAACATGGGTGTTGGTAACAGGATTCATTACTGCTTTATTTTCTAAATTTAAGCTGATTCCAATTAGTATTAATATTAAAGAGAAGGATAATAATAGTTTTGATAACTTAATTTTATTATTTGATGTCATACGCTTCTCCTACTTTCTATTTTATTGTAGCAAATTTACGGATAAAAAAAAAGACTATATCTGTCTTTATCTTGCAAAAATCAGTTTGTACCTCAATTAAAATTATCTATTCATGATAAATAACCTTATCTTGAATATGAATTTGAGACGGTTCTATATTTTTTAAGTATATGGCTACTTTGCAATTTTTCGCTATCTTCGTCTTTTTCCCCTGAATCTCCATAGAATCTATTTTACTTTTGATGTTGTCGTGATATGTACTTGTTACTTCTACCTTATCATGAACCATAAAGCCACCTTGTACCATTCCTACTACGACACATCCCCCTGATTGCATTTGAAAGATATCTTCGATTACCATAATTGCATTTCTATCATATTTTTTGGAAAAAGAAGTAAATGCACCCCAGAAAAACACTATGGCAAGCATTGCTGTTCCTACCGTTAGACGATAGCGACTTTTCTGTTGTGAACTTTCATACCGAAAGAAGAGGATACAAGCTATCGTACATATAATTCCTAAAACTAAAAAACCAGTAAATTTCTTAACTCTTTTTATAATTTTCCTCCCCTTTCTTATTATATGCAACCATTTCTTTTATCTTGTAACGCTTGGTAATAACATTCCGAATAAAATTACTCCAATTACTAAGATACTTATGATAAATGCTAATACATTACCTACTCCTTTTTCATCTATTTTTTGTTGGGGTAAGGTTTCATTTTCTTTCTTTGACATGTGATTTACCATTTCGGATAATCTGATAATTTCATTTTCATCCAAACCAATGATATTTATCATATCATTATCTTCACTAATTATTTTTAAATCACTGGTGTTTTTTTGATTTGGTAATATATTATTAATCATTATTTTATTTGTCTTTATAAATTGTTGAATTAATGGCTCTATAATCATAGATATTACTTTATCTATTTCTGAGAAGGTTTTGTCTTCTACTTTTTTATTGGAACCATCCACATCATATTCTATTGCATTACAATGACAACACTTGGATTCTACAACAAACTTAATTACTATAGAGTTCTCTTTGGTGGACTGCTTCAAGCAAGCAGATAAATCTTCTAGGCACTCTTTGTGTGGTTCTTGTTCTACTGTTTCTAGTAACTCTATTTCTTCCATGATTGTCATCCTTTCTTTTTTAATTTTGTTGATTTAGTTCTTTTATCCTATCATATAGTTCTTGAGCTTTTTCTATTTCTCCCTCGTTATAATATATATTGGCCTTTACAGTTAAGTCCTCAATTTCGCGTTCTACATTGTCTGGTAGAGGCTTTTTAACTACTGGATTTTGTTCGATAACATTTGAACTATCTTTTTCTACTTGGTTAAAGACTCCTTTCGTAGCTACTAGTTGCTCTTGTCTTGTTCTTGAATTTCTCAAGTTTTCTAATTGATTTTGTTTTACCATAATTGCTTTTGATAGATTTTTAATTGTTTTTTGGAATTGTTTTTTTGCGGATGTTGGTTGATTGGCTACGATTGGTGTTGTTTCTACTGGTTTTTCTCCTGGAGGGGTTGGTTCTTTTTCCTCTGGTTGTTTTTCTTCCTGAGGAGCTTCTATTTTTTGGATAACATCTTTCTTTTCCTCTACGCTTTTTTCTGGAATTGGTTCTTCCTTTGGTTTTTCTTCTGGAGGTTGTGGAGATGTTTTTTCTTCTATCTTTTCTTCTTTTATTTCTTTTTCTTCTTCTAAACTATCTAATAGTTCTAATTGTTTTTCTATTTTTTCTGTTAGATTTATTATTTCATCTACGATTGCGTTCCTTTTTTCTTCTGGCTTTTTATTCTTAGATTCTATTACAATATCATAGGCAATGGCTTTCATTTGTATTGATGCAGTTCTATACCTATTATTTTCAAATTCATAAATCTCATCCACTAGCACATCACCCCTAACTTACTGTGGCTTTTCGTTAGCAATCTTCTTTAATAAATGTTGTACATCGATCCATTCTAAATCGTCCGTTATTTCTTCTAATTTTATCATGTCATTTTCTTTTAGCATTCTCGCAATATAAATCACTTGATTTCCTGTTTGTTCTTGTACTTCTCCTTTGGTATATACAACATATTGCCTTTTATCATCATCTGAATTTAGGTATGTTACTACTTCTATTTCTGATGATAATCCATCCACATCTATTAACTCTGCCATTTCTTTTTTATCCATAGCGCAACCTCTCTATTCTATGTTTTATTATACACAAAATTTTTTTGTAAGTAAATATTTCTTCTTATTTTTATATAAATATTATTATTGGAATTGTTAGGATAAAAATAATTATTTGGAGTAATTCTTGCCCTCTTTCTGGGATTTTTTTCCATAGTGTGGAAGCAATAAAACCTATTAGAATATATGGTATTATGTACGCTAATATATAACTCAAATTCATTACTATTTTTAATGGAAGAGAAACATCTTCTAACTCTATTAAAGTATTCATAATCGTAATGTAGTCCGATGTGGATAGACAGCCGATAGCTATTGCTAATAATATCAGTAGTAGTTTTATTACTCTATTAGAAAGATTTTGGTAGTTTTGTTTATATATCACTAGGGTTGCAGAAATTAATATTATAAGTATTTTCGCTATCCATTTTATTATATCTATTTGGATTTTTGGCGTAAATATACTTAATAGTCCAACAATAGCAATTCCTAATGCTAACATTTTTATTCTATCCTGTTTCTTTTCTTGTACATTAACGGAAGAGATAAATGCTATTATTAACCATAATACGGGAAGAGATAAGCTAGCAAGTATTCCTAAGATAGGAATAGCTGTCATTAAATCATAATTTTTAAAGTTTACTTCTTTTATAATTGGTAATGTTACAGAGGTGTTTTCATTTAGTTCTTTTTCGTGCTTTTTAAACTCCCTATCCGGTATTTCTTCTGTTTGTTTATAGGTACCATTTTGTATTTCTTTTACTATGTCTTGATGTTTATTTTCAGAATAATATTCTACCGCTCTTTTTATTTCTTGTTCGGTTGGTGTTGCGAATCCTTTTATAGTGGTTTGTCCAATAATTGTTACTGGTACTCCAGTTAACGTTTGATTCGTTTTGGAAGCAATCAAATTTAATAATTCTTGATTTTTTTGATTGTGCCATACTTCATATTTTGTTATTTTTAAATTTGGAAATTCTTCTTCTATTTCAGTTAAAAATTCTTGTTCTGCTTCACAATGAGGACAACCATCTCCCCAGAATAAATATAAATTTACATTCTCTTTAGCATAAGTATTTGGTATTAATAGAAGAAACATTATGAATGCAAAAGAAATTAATTTAATGACTTTTTTCATATAAACTACTCAACTCATTTCTAACTTTACTTAAAGTTTTTATAAATGTTTCTAATTCTTCCTTGGTTGTTTTATAAGATATACTAATTCTTAGACTATGACTTGCTTTTTCTTTATCCTTGGTTACCGCAAAAACAGCTTCCGATTCTAGAGATGTAGAACAAGCGGTTCTTGTTGAAATATAGATTTCTTTTTCTTCTAAGGCATGAAGCATGGTTTCTGGTTTTATATTTTCAATCGTTATATTTAAAATATTAGGGATAGCATCTTTTGGACTATTTATTGTAATATATTCTTTTTCTAACTCTTCTCGTAAATAGGTATTTAATTCTTTTACTTTCTTTTGTTTTTCTTCAAAATTTTCATAAACCAATCTTAATGCTTTTGCCATAGATACGATTAATGGGGTTGGTGGTGTTCCGCTCCTGTCTTTGGTGGTTGACTTTCCTCCGTGAATTAGTGGCTCTATTACAATGTTTTCTTTTTTTATTAAGGCTCCAATTCCTTTCATTCCATAGAATTTTTGAGCAGAAAAACTAGCTAAGTCTACCATACTTAGATCTATTTTTTCTTTTCCTATGCTCTGTGTGATGTCTGTATGGAAATAAGCTTTTGGATATTTTTTTACAATTTCTGCAATTTCTTTGATAGGTTGAATAATTCCTAATTCACTACTTATACTGGCAATTGTTACTAAGATAGTATCCTCTCTTATTTTGTTTTCTAAATCATCTAGATCTACTTTTCCATCTTCTGTTAAATTCACATATTCTATCTCAAAGCCTTCTTTTTTTAGATAATTTAGTGGTTCTAGTATAGAAGAATGTTCTAGTTTTGTTGTGATGATATGTTTTCCACGATTTTGATATTTTAAACAAATTCCTTTTATCGCCGTATTATTTGCTTCACTAGCTCCACTAGTGTAGATAATTTCTGTTTGTTTTACTCCTAAGATACTTGCTATCTGTGTGGTAGCTGCATCAATTAATTTTTTGGCATCTACCCCTAATTTGTGTAGTGAATTCGGATTTCCTATGATTTTCTTTGTTGTTTCTATATAACTATTTAACACACTTTCATCTACTGGTGTTGTTGCACTATAATCTAAATAAATCATATCTTTCCTTCTTTCTTTTTATGGTCTTTTATAAGAAGAAATATTAATTATTTCTTTTAAATTATTTGAAAATTTTCTTATTTGTCTATGGTCTTCACCACTCATTTGCCATAGTAAACGTGAAGATAGCCTTACTTTTCCTTCTTGTTGTAACTCTTCTAATTCTTCTATGACGAACACTTTAATATCTTGATAATCTTTTTCTTCGAAATCTGGTAATACTATATATCTTGTTTCCATCTCATTTAGAACCTCTTTGTTTTCTACCATCATTTCACAAACATCTGTTTTTATCCTTATAAAAGAAGGTGTTTTCATCCGTTTCATTTCTTCTATCTGGGAGGGTGCTATTCTTGAAGATAGTTCTCCACAGTCTATTAGTGTTTCTTTATTTCCTACTAAAAATCCATTTTTTATCCCTGTATCACTTACTTTTGATTTCGACGATAAGAAGTAAGCTACTGCTTCTGTGTATTCTTCTTTCGCATTTAAGATATCAAATCCACCTTCTCCAGTATAAGTTTTATTTTCTTTATGGCCCATAAAATATTGTGGAAGGGTATCTAATTCTTTATCTTCATTTATTACTACTACCATATCTCCATCTTTCGTAAACATAGTTGTCATGATGGAATGAACATAACCTGGTGTATTTTTCATTCTTATCCCTTCTTTCTTTTTTTATTTTATCATCTTTTTTTCTTTTCCAAAAGAAAAAATGCTACTTTGGCATTTCTTCATTATCTCCACTGATATTATATAATTTATAGTTTAACTCGGCCATTGCTAATTCTATGGTCATTAACTTTTCACTCTTATCTAACTTTTCATTATTTAATAAATTATTAACAATCTCTTCGGCCCCATTTAAAATAGCATCTTTATTTTCTAATATATTAATTTTATCCAACATGTAATTCATATTTTAACCTCCTATTTTTTATCTGTATATTTTTTAACAATTTCATATAAGTGTTGCATTTTGGCATCTAGGATTTTGATTTCATCTGAGCATGATAACATTTCTCTTTGTAAATATACAGGGATATCTTTTGGTAATTTATATTGTAATTTATGATCTAGAGATGCCCAGAAATCCATCGCAACTGTTCTAATTTGAATTTCTGCTTCTACATATTCTAATCTTTCTTCTAGATGTACGGGGACTAAAATATTTAAATGATAACTTGTATACCCTGTATCCTTAGGGTTAGCAATATAATCACTTTCATCTTTTATTTTAAAGTTTTTGGAAGATTTTATAATATTTACGATGTCATAAACATCTGATAAAAAGGAACAAACGATTCTAAAGCCAACAATATCATGGACACATTTTTCCACATTTTCTATCTTTGGTTCATATCCTTTATCTTCTAGTTTTTTTAAAATACTACTTTCTGATTTTAATCTGGATTTTATATGTTCTACAGGATTATACTGATTTTTATATTCATATTCTTTTAATAAAACTTCTAATTCTGCTTCTAGCATTGTTTTGGCAAATCTATATTTTAATAACATTCCTTCCCATTCTTTAGGATTTATTTGATTCATTTCTATCCTCCTTGTAGACAAAAAAAGGACCTTTAACTTCAGCCCTTCCTTTGGCGTTATTCATTATATCATATTTTCTTTTGTTTTACTATTATTTTTTTGTATTTTGATAATAATCTCTTTCGGCAATACTCATTCCTACTTGATCCAATTCTTCTTGTTGTGCTTGTTCTAAGTCTAATATGATATGTTCTATTTCTTGTAGTATTTCTTTGGCTGTATGACAGTTATTATATCTAATATGATATTTATCTAATATATTCATTTCATAGGTTGTTAAAAATAAATTATGTTTTGTTTTATGAAATTTGTTTTTTTCAAAGTCTATGACACTTAAAAGATCTTTTAATGGTGGGTCTTGATTTATCATTTACAAGAGTATCCGTTATTTTTCATATGTGTCATAAACTCTCCTTCGGTATAGGAATCTTTTATTTTTAACGTGATTACATCTTTTGCTTTGGTATTTGCATTGATTTTTATTTGTAGGTCATTTGGTTGTTCAAACTCAATATTATTTAATATGATAGTTTCATTGTCAGATAAGGTAATATGGGCAATAATACGATCTGATTCCTGAGTTAGTTCTACTGCTTTCTTGGGTAGATATTCATAAGACTCCTTTATAGCAAATTTTATGCTATTAAGATATTTTTTTTCCTCTTTTAGATATTTTTCTGGTAAGATTATCGTTTTTGTTACTTCCATTTTGTCAATACTATTACTATCTAGATTTACTTTAACATTTTCTAAGATTTGTATTCCTAAATCATTGGTTACTTTTTTATCACATTCCACATATGGTTGTTTGATGGTTGCAAATAAATAAATAATTATTACTATTAAAATTATCGTTATAATCATGGGAAAAATTCTACCTTTTTTTCGAGTCATATTACCACCTCTTTCTATGCTTATCTTATACTATAATACTATGATTCGTCAAGTATTCTATTGATTCTAAATTTTACTTTTTTTGTCTTTTTCATCAAAAAAAGCACGTTTTCGTGCTTTCTTTTTTATTGAATTTCAATTACTTTTTTGGTGTCTACTTCTTCTTTTTTAGGAACTGTAATTTTTAACATTCCATTATCAAATTTTGCATCTATTTTATCTTCGTCTAAATCTCCTAGATAAAAACTTCTTTCATATTGACCATAAGTTCTTTCACGACGAATATAATTTCTATCTTTATCTTCTTCGTTTACTTCATTTTTCTTTTCCGCTTTAATTGTTAAATATCCATCTTTTGTTTCTACAGATATTTCTTCTTTGTTAAATCCTGGAATGTCCATTTCGATATGGTAATCGCCACCTTTTTCATAGATGTCACACTTCATGTGTTGTTCCTTTCTTGAAGAAATAAAATCATCAAAAATATCATCTAAATAAAATTTTCTTGGCATTAAATCCATAATTATCATCTTCCTTTCATTTACAATTATGTTATACCACTATTTTTAGCACTTGTCAATAGCGAGTGCTAATTTATTTATATTTTTTACATTTTTTTCATTTTTATACTTTTTTATCACAAAAAAAGCATCCATTTTGGATGCTTAACTATGATTTATAATTATGAATACTGCTTTAATAACAACCATTTCCTGAAACGCATCGTCCGGAAGCATCAAAAGTATAGGTACCATTAGAAATCCACCAGGAACCATTGGAGAACATAGAGCCATCTGGGAACCACCCTGGATTGGTTGGACTTCCTGCATCTAATCCACCTCGATTGAAATAATACCAACCAGAATAACCCCCTATTTCTTTACACCAACCTCTGGCCATTTCATATTTTTCGCCACTACAACCATTTTTACTTGCAGTTTCTGTTCCATCATAAAAGTAATACCAATTAAATGCACCTGCCGGAGCCGCTGGATTATACCAATATAGTCTTTGCCATCCTGTAACCTTTTTACCTAAATTATAGTAGTTCCATACTCCTAAACCTGTATTTGAACGAACACTCCATCCATTTCCTATATTAAATGTTGTTGTTTTGGCATTTGAATTTCCAACTTTATCCGTCACTTCATACTTACATGTAACTTTGGCAATTGATAATAAATTTGTCGGTATGTTAGGTGTGATTGCTATACTATCTTGATCTATTTTTTCTTGCTTTAATGTCCAATTTCCTCCATCCGAAGTTACTGCGGAACAAGAAATATTTTTTGCATTAATTCCAGAGTGTTTATCTTCTGCCGTTCCATCAACATTTGTTTTTAAAACAGAACAGTCATAGGTTTTTCCTTTTCCATTCTCTTTCACATAGCAAGTACCAGAATCATTACTATCCTTTGTTTGTTCAATTGTTACTTCTGGAGGAGTCTTGTCGATTCTAAAATAGTATGGTGTACTCCATTCGCTTGCTTGTCCCATAGAGTCTACTCCTCGAATACAATATCTTGTATCTTGGGAAGTAGAAAACGTTACTCCTTCCGTGTTTAAAATTCCTGAGACATTTCCTGTACAACCATCAGAATATTCAAAACGATCTACTACATTTTCCGAATCCATTAGGAATTCTCCAAACCATAAGGTTTTATTGGTCCATTCATTCTTATTTTCTAAAATGTCCCCTTCTGAGTTATTCTCTCTTATAGTAGCAGAAATATTACCAACGCCATCCTCCTCTGTTTTATCCATACTAGAAAGATTGATTGGAGAAACAATATCAATCGATTGTTCTGTTCCCATATCGGGATGATACAAAACAATTCTTACTGAAAACACATTATTCGCTGTAGATACATCCACTTCATTAATCCGAAGACTATAAATCGTATGAGTTCCACTGAATCCGAAATTATCAATTTCTTCATGTCCTAAATCTGGAAGTGGATATTCTGTTAAATTCCCCTCTGGACCATAGCTTATCGAAAAATCATCACTCTGGTTTTTATCAATTCCTCGTTGAATACATAATTCATCTGCTTCTAGTGAATCAATAGCGTTACAACCAAAGATTTGTTTTACTTCTAAAAGACGAATACTCCCATCTCTTAAAGTCATACGAATACGATACCCTATTGCCTCTCCTGTATCATCTTTCATAGAATCCATAGAAACTGCAGAAAGTCCAACTTTTATTAAATCATCTTGAATATCTTTGGTTAATAAATTCTTATACGTAGTGAGGCTTAATTTATAAGAAGCAACCGTCTCTTTATTCTTTAAATCCATGATACCATCATACATGGAAACAACAATCACTACAACAATAGCAAAAGTAATTAAAATTTCAATTGCTGTCATTCCCTTATTATTTAACTTTCGGATCATTCACTCACCTCATCACACAATCGTTTCTTACCCTCTATTTTCTATAAAAATTATACTCTTACTCCTTCTATTTGTCAAAAATAACTGTTCTTATTTTCTTCCTAAAAAAATTTCCTAATACTAGAGAATTATAATCTTTTGAATTTTGAAATAATTAGCTTATAAAGTAACCATATTGTACAAATAATTGCACCAAACATGTAAAGATAGAATATAAATGGTAAGTCATCACCTGTTTTTACTATCATTTGACTGGTTCCGATAATAAAGGCTACATCTAGTGCACTAATAATTACTAAATGAACAATACGTTCAATTCTATCTATTTGATGTTTCGAATCTGTTAATTCAATGTTAAATCTCAACTCTCCACTATTAATTCCTTTTAATGTTGTTAAGGCTTCGTTTGGAATTAATAATAGGTTCGCTCCACTCTTCATACTAGATATTGCAAATTCACCTAGCTTTTCTTTATTTAATAGAGCTTCTTTGGGATTTGCTTTCTTTTCTAATACTTCAATTAAATTAATTTTGGGACTTATTTTTTCTAAAGTTCCCTCTAAAACTACGATACCTCTTATTAGCATAGTAATTTCTCTTGGTAAGGTAATTTCATTTCTTCTTAGTAAAATAAACATCTCTTTTACAAATTCTTTAATATCAATGTTTGATATGGCTGTTGTTTTATTTTTATCTAATACTTTTTTTATGTCATTTTTTAATTGCATATAGTCCGGTCTAGAATTCGATGTATCTAATAGAGTTAATATATGAGCAATTTCATTAATATCGTTTTGTACTATGGCTACGATACAATTTTCTAATAATTTTCTATTATGTTTAGATAGTCTTCCCATCATTCCAAAATCTAGGTAAGCAATTTTTCCATCAATAATTTTAATATTATCCGTATGCGGATCTGCATGATAAAAGCCATCATCAATTGCTTGTTTTAAATAATTGTGTGCCAATTTTTCAGCGATTTCTTCTAAATCATATCCCGCTTTTTTTAGTTCTTCTTTTTCTGCAATATTATAACCGTCAATATATTCCATTACTAAAATATTGTTCGTTGAATATTTGGCATAAACCTTTAACGGTTTTAAATAAACCAATTCTTGATTGTTATCGTGGAACTCTTCTATATGTTTTCTTTCTGTTGTAAAGTTCATCTCTTCCTTGGCTCTGTCATACATTTCATCGATAACTTCCGTTAAATCGATAATATCTCCAAATATTTTATTTAATCTTAAAATGCTAATTACTTTTTTTAATAATTTGGCATCTCTTTCCATCAACTCTTCAATATTTTCTCTTCGTACTTTCACCGCCACAATTTCCCCTGTTTTTAGCTTTGCTTTATGTACTTGGGCAATGGATGCAGAACCTACTGGAGTTTGATTTATCTCTAGAAAAATTTCTCTTGGTTCGCAATCATATTCTTTTTTTAATATTTCTTCTACTTTTTCATATGGCATTGGTTTTACGGAATGTTTTAGTTTTTGTAATTCATCACAATATTCCTTAGGTAATAAATCATCTCTAGATGATAAAATCTGTCCCATCTTTACAAACGTTGGTCCTAGTTCTTCTAACGCCATACGAATATTTTTAGGAGATGGTTCTTTTGTGAGATGATATTTCTTTATAATTGTGATGATTTCTCCTAGTCTACTTGTATTATTTTTCATCTTTCTTTTTTGTTTCTTCCTTTAATAAATTTAATAATTCTTGCTTTTCTTCTTTACTTAGATTTTTAATGGTTTCTTTTATCTTTTCTTTTGATGCTTCTTCTTTTACCACTACGGTCACATTCTCTTTCATTTTTTCTTTAAGATTGTGTTTTAATTCTTCATTCGCTACTTTTCCAGCTTCTAACATTTCTTCTCCTTTTTGTAGAAGTTCTTTTTTTAATTCTGTAGCTTTGTCATTGGTCATATACATTGCTCCAAGTCCCATTAAAAATATGTTTTTTAATTCTTCTTTCATATATTCTCCTTCTTTCTTTTCGTCTTACTTATTATTGTCTGTTCCTCTTCACTAAAACTATTAGCAAAATATTTAATTTCTTTTTCTAGAAACTCATATTGTATTTTCTTCCACTCATCACTATTCGGTGTGAACTTTGATTTTAAAATTTCTTTATTCCTCTCTACACAAAGAAATTTTATTTTCTCATAGTTCGATGATACTTCCTCTTCTTCCTTTACTACAATAGTATCTATTCTTCTTTCTTCAGGAAAATCAATAACTTCTAAGGAATGACAATCTTTCCTGTATACCACCTCATAATCTATAAAACTTGTCCCATCGGAACAATACTGCTCTCTTTTGGATAATATCCAGCAAGTCGTAGGTACCCAGCATTCTATTTCTTCTTGAGCAGTTGGATATTTTTGGTTTTAATTTTGGCATACAAGTGTACATTATTGGATAATTGACTTCTTTCATACTGAACCTCCTATATTTATTATATCAAAATATTGAAGAAAACAATATAAAAAGACACAAAGTGTCTTATTTCCATCGCCAATTTTTAATATATGGCATATCTTCTCCATTTTGTTTAATATATGATTTATGTTGTTTTAACATTTCGTTACACCAATTAATTAATACTTTGGATGTTTTTTGGTACCTAGGAATATGAAGCATGGCATCGATCACTAAATGAAAACGATCAATTTCGTTTTGTACTCTGATATCGAATGTTGTGGTGATGGTTCCTTCCTCTTGATATCCATGAATATACATATTTTTGTTGGCTCTATAATAAGTTAGTTGTTCAATTAACGATGGATAACCATGGAAGTTAAATATGATTGGTGTATTTTTTGTAAATAAGTTATTGTATTCTTCTTCGGTTAATCCATGAGGATGTTTGATTCTAGGAGCTAATTTCATTAAATCTACTACATTTATTACTCTTATTTTAATATCCTTTACACAATTTCTTAATATATCTACCGCTGCTAGTGTTTCTAAAGTTGGGGTTTCTCCACAACAAGCCATGATAATATCTGGATTTCCTCCATCATTACTTGCAAAGTCCCAGACTCCAATTCCCTTAGCACAATGTAGTTTTGCTTGTTCCTTGGTTAACCATTGTGGACGAGGGTGTTTACTCGCAATAATGGTATTAATTTTATTTTTGGTTTTTATACAGTGATCAAAGCAAGATAATAAACAGTTGGTATCTGGTGGTAGATAAATTCGAATGATATCGCTTTTTTTCGTTACTAAATGATTTAAGAATCCAGGATCTTGGTGAGTGTATCCATTATGGTCTTGTTGAAACGTATGAGATGTTAATAAAATATTTAAAGAGGCGATAGGTGCTCTCCATAGGATCCCTTTGGTTACTTTTAACCATTTCGCATGTTGTGTAATCATGGAATCTACAATACGAATAAATGCTTCATAGCTATGAATCATTCCAAATCTTCCTGTTAATAAATATCCTTCTAGCATTCCTTCACAGACATGTTCTGATAAGTAGGAATCCATAACTCTTCCGTCTGGCGACAAAAATTCGTCTGTTTTATAAATTTTTCCATTCCAAGTTCTATTTTCTTTTTCAAAAATATGGTTTAGACGATTGGATAGAGCTTCGTCTGGTCCAAAGATACGAAAGTTTTTATTTTCCTTATTTAATGCAAATAAATCTCTGATATAATTTCCTAATTCTATCATATCTTGTTTATCTACATTTCCTGGGAAAGAAACTGAAATTGCATAATTTTCCCAATTTGGAGTAATGATTTCTTTTAGTAATAGTCCTCCATTTGCGTAATCACTTTTCCCCATACATTTGGATGGAGTTGGAGCAAGTTCTCTAATTTCTTTTCTTACTCTTCCCTTTTCATCAAATAGTTCTTCTGGATGATAACTTTTTAACCATTTTTCTAATAGCGGTAAGTTCATTGGATTATCTCTTGTGATAGCTATAGGTACTTGATGTGCTCTGAAACTTCCTTCTATTTGTTTTTCTTCCAATTCTTTTGGACCGGTCCATCCCTTTGGTGTTGTTAAAACAATCATTGGCCATTCATGGTCTACGGTTGCTCTTCCTTTTATATTTTGAATTTCTTTTACTATCTTATCTAAAGTTTTGGCCATTTCTTCATGAAGTTTCAAGGAGTCTGTTCCTGATACAAAATATGGTTTCCAACCGTGACCATAGAAAAAGTCTTCCATTTCTCCTTCGGTCATTCTTCCAAATACGGTTGGATTTGATATTTTATAACCATTTCTATGTAATATTGGTAACACATATCCGTCGCTTGCTGGATTTAAAAATTTATTAATATTCCAAGAAGTCGCTAAAGGTCCTGTTTCTGCTTCTCCATCTCCTATCACACAAGCTACGATTAAGCCTTTGTTATCTAAAGCGGCTCCTGCGGCATGAGCAAGGCTATATCCTAATTCTCCACCTTCATGAATAGAACCAGGAGTTTCTGGTGCTACATGTGAAGATACTCCACCTGGAAAACTAAATTGCTTAAATAATCTCTTTAACCCCAATTCATCTTCTGTAATGTTTGGATAAAACTTTGAGTAAATACCTTCCACATAATTATTGGCAATCATTGCTTGTCCTCCATGACCAGGTCCAGAGATATACATCATCTTTAAATTATATTTTTTAATTATTCTATTAAGATGCATATAAATAAAGTTTTGTCCAGGTGCCGTTCCCCAGTGACCTACTACATTCGGTTTTACATCACTACTAGCTAGAGGTCTTTTTAAAAGAGGATTATCTAATAAATATAATTCACCTACAGATATATAATTTAATACTCTAAAATATTTGTCCATTAATTTTAATTCTTTTTTCGAAAGTGTTGCCATAACATATCTCTCCTATCTTAATTATTATATATCAATTTTTTTATTTTTTAAAGAAAAAAGACAAATTTAACTTCTTCTTAAATCTATCTTTTTCTATTTTATTATGAAATTTTTTGTGTTCTTTTAGTACCAAAGATACGACTAAAAATTGATTTTTTCTTTACTGGAGATTCCGCAGAAGATTTTACTTCTTCCTCCTTCAAAGATTCTTCTAGATATGGACCAAATAAATTTCTTTCCATTGCTTCAAGATCTGCTCTAATTCTTGCTTGTTCTTCTTCTATTTTTCTTCTATCTTCTAGAGAAGGTCTTAGAATTATTCCATCACTATCTCTAGTAGTTCGATAATTACTGTCCTCATTTTTTAAATAGTCCAATAATTTTTCTTGTTTTGGTGCTCTTTCAAAAAACTCAATGATATATCTAGTTTTCTTTTCTTGTTCTTGATTTCTTTTTTTATCTTCAAATTCTTTTACTAATTTTCCTTTTAAAATTATTTGATAATCACAGTTAGAACAATTTAGACAATCTAATAAAGTGTGTAGTCCAAATGGATCCATGTCACTACATGGTCTTTCCGTTTCTGTTACAACATCTAATACGGCATGATTTTCTATGTAAGACTCTACTTCTCTTCCAGGTCGTATTATCTTTATATCTTTTTTTCCACTTACATCAATTATTTCTTTTTCCATATGTTCTCCTATTCTACACTTTTAAGGGATTCTATCATATCTATTTTCTTTAGGGAGAAATATAAAATAATATTTACTAAGATTGCAAAAACAGCGGTGATTAATATGGCATATATGTAACTTGCTAAAGCAATGGTTGGATTAAACATCAACATATCAATTTCACAAGTCTTAATAATATACATAGTTAGAATATTTCCTATACCTAATCCTAATAAAATTCCAATGATAGTTAAAATAGTATTTTCTCTATTAATATATTGGTATACTTCTTTATCATAGAATCCTAATACTTTAATTGTTGCTAGTTCTCTTCTTCTTTCACTAATATTAACACTAGATAAATTATATAATACCACAAAAGCTAAGGCTCCAGCAGAAATAATTAAAATTAAAGAAACATAAGCAAAATTATCCATCATATCATCAAAAATGTGTCTTGTTGATGATGTGAAAGTTATACTAGATACTCCTTTTATTTCTTTTAATTCATTGGCAAAAGTCTTTTCTTCTTTCTCTGTCATTTCTTTTGTTTTGATTAATATTGTGTTATAAGTATCTTCTTTGTAAGACTCTTTTGGAAGATAGATATAGTGAAATAGATAGTTTTCCGTAATGTGTGCTATTTTTTCTTTATAACTATTTGTTCCTGTAAATTCTAAGGTATCTTTTTCTTCTACTTCTAATAAATCTGCTAGTTTTTCTGTGATAATAATTCCATCTTTTAATTTATATTGAGTTTTTGTTTTTCGATCTTGTAACTTGATAAATCCTTTTGGATCTTCTGCCGGTATTCTTAGTGTTACAGATTGGTTCGTATCTTTATTATCTATCGTAATTGCTTCTTCTTGTATTTGCAAAGTATCTTTTACTTTTGTATTTTCTTTTATTTGTTCTATAGTGTCTTCTGTTCTTTCTTCATTTAGGGAAATAGACGCTTGATAATTAAAAATATCTTCGTACTGATTTGGAACCATTTTTACAATACAATCTTTTAATCCAAAGCCAGCGAGAATTAGTCCCGTACATCCAGCGATTCCAATAATTGTCATTAAAAATCTTTTCTTATATCGAAAGACATTTCTGATTGTTACTTTATGTGAGAATGATAGACGATTCCAAATCCAAGGGATTCTTTCTAAAAGTACTCTTTTTCCAGCGACAGGTGCGACTGGTCTTAATAAATTAGCAGGAGATTCTTTTAATGTTTTTCTACATGTATAAATGGTTGCCCCTAGAGTACAAAGAAGGGCTATTAGCATTCCTTGGAATGTTAGTGATGAGTAATAACTTAATTTAATATCTCCAATTCGATACATGTTTTTATACATTTCAAAACATAAATCTGGTAAAAGTCGATAACCAATTAATACTCCAATCATTGAACCAATGATGGTCGCTAGAGAAGCATAAAGAATATATTTAAACATAATGGCACTATCTTTATACCCTAATGATTTTAAAGTACCTATTTGACTACGCTCTTCTTCGACCATGCGAGTCATTGTCGTTAAACAAATTAGTACAGCAACGATAAAAAATACCATTGGGAATACTTTGGCAACGTTATCGATTCGTTCTGTATCTTGACTATATTGATAAAATCCGGTATTGGAATTAATGTCTAATACATACCATGTTTGTCCTTCTAATTTTTCTTCTTTTAAGTCTTTTCTAATTTCTTTTTTGGCTTCTTTTACTACATCTTCATATTTGTTAGAAAATCTACTTTCCTTAGTATCTAACTTTATATAGGCAGTGGTTTTTATCGGACTAATAATGTTTTCTATTGGCATATATAGATAGTAATCGATTGTTCCTGATAATAAACTTGTTGAATCTCTTTCGGTAGATATATATAAGGGACTTTCTATATAACCCGTTACGGTTACTGTTTTGTTATTTATTAATTCGGAATCCACTGTAATTTCATCACCAATTTTTATTTCTTCTTTAAAGTCATTATCTATTACTACTTCGGTTATGTTTTCTGGCATTCGTCCTTTTATTACTTTTGGTACATTTATCTTTTCCTCTTCGTCATAAGAAATAATTTTGGTTGCATAATCTTCTTCTTTTGTTGTTATAGCATCAAAATTATATCCTGCTTCTATGTCGTAATTTTCTTCTAATTTTTCTATGACTGCATCTGATACTCCATAATTTGAAGTGATGTATATATCATACATGTTCGTTTCTTTATAATACTCATCTAGTGTATTTTTCATATCTGGAGCTACTGCTCTAATACCAGCAAAAAAGCCTACTCCTAATAAAACAATTACTAAAATTGAGATAAATCTTTTACTTGTTTTTACCATACAGACAAAGGTTTCTTTTAATAATTTTTTCATTACCAGGTAATATCCTCTACTTTTTGTGGATGTTTGTTGATGGTTGTTTCTTCTGCTTTTCCATTTTTAAAACGAATAATTTTGTCTGCAATTGGAGCAATCGCACTGTTGTGAGTAATGATAATTACGGTCATTTTATCTTTTCTTGCTAGTTTTTCTAACACTTTTAAAATTTGTTTTCCTGTTTCATCGTCTAAGGCTCCTGTCGGTTCATCAGCAAGTAGTATTTTCGGACTTTTCGCAACTGCTCTAGCAATCGCAACTCGTTGTTGCTCTCCTCCAGAAAGTTGAGCTGGAAAGTTATTTAGACGGTGTTCTAGGCCTACGGCTTTCAATGTATTCACAGGGGAAAGATGCTTCTTACAAATTTCTGTTGCTAATTCTACATTTTCTTTGGCTGTTAAATTTTGGACTAAGTTATAAAATTGAAAGACAAATCCAATATCATTTCTTCGATATTTTATTAGTTCTTTATTCGAATACTTGGTGATATCTTTTCCATCAATAATTACTTCTCCTGAGGTTACTTTATCCATTCCTCCTAAAATATTTAATGCCGTTGTTTTTCCGGCTCCAGATGGACCTAAGATAACGACTAGTTCTCCTTGATCTATGGAAAAAGATGTTTCATTTAAAGCGATTACTTTGGATTCTTTTTCACCATAAATTTTACTTACATTTTTAAATTCAATGTAGGCCATAATATTCCTCCTATCTATATTTGTATTATATCATCTTTTTATGAAAAAAAAGAGAAAACTCTGGTTTTCTCGATAATTTTAGATTTTATTTATACCACGTACATCGCAATACTTAGAAATTGAAGAATGGAACCGGCTAATACAAATAAATGAAATATAGAGTGAAAATATTTCTTTTTAGCTCCAATTCCACAGAATATTGCTCCAATGGTGTAAGCAACTCCTCCTGTGATTAAAAGGACTAATCCTGCTTTTGGTAGTACTGCGGATATGCTATTGTAGGAAAAAATAATCATCCAGCCCATTACTAAATACATAATCATTGATGGTACTTGAAATTTTTCTAAATTAATCGCGTTTAATAATACTCCTACGATGGCACTTATCCAGATAATCGCAAAAATTATCCATCCGGTCCTTCCGCCAATTAAGCTAAGACAATATGGGGTATAGCATCCAGCAATAAATAAGTAAATATCACAGTGGTCGATGACACGAAATACTTTCTTGGCTTTTAATTTTGGACTTAGGGCATGATAAATACAACTCATTAAGTACATAATAATCATAGTTGATCCATAAATACATGAGGATACAATTCCTATCGTATTATGATTTTTCGCAGAAAACACCACGGTTAATACTAAAGCGGTTATTCCCAGTAGTACTCCTAGGCCATGTGAGATGGCATTCATTAATTCTTCTCCTAAAGTATATTTGGGTATTGTTATTTTTTTCATAGTCCTCCTTTTATATTTTATTCTTTTTATTATATGTAAATAAATCTATCTTTTATAGTACAATTATATTTTCATTTTGCAATATTTTTCTCTATTATATAATAATTTCTTTTTATGGACTAGATTTTAATAAAAAAATAAACACCTTTGTTGGATTTTGTGTTTATTTTTTTTATCTTTTTCGTTAAGATTATACGCCTACACTTTTTGTTTCAGGAAGAGTGGATGCTCCATCGATTACAATTCCTTGTCCTGTAATATAAGTCGATTCGTCACTTGCTAGAAATGCTGCTAATTCTCCTAATTCTTCAATCGTTCCAAGACGTCCCATAGGAATTCCTGCAGCGATACCATCGACAACACTCTGTGGATTTTCTGCATTGGAATCTTTGGCAATCCCTTCTACCATTGGAGTCATAATATATCCTGGCATAATGGCATTTACATTAATATTATTTTTTACAAGCTCCATCGCAAGTCCTTTTGTAAAACCTAAAATTGCAGCTTTGGTAGTAGCATAAGCAACTTCTCCTGTATCAGCAACCATTGGTCCCGTAACACTCGATAAGTTTACGATTTTACCATAATTATTTTTTATCATATGTGGCACTACTACTTGCGTCATATTCCAAGTCCCTTTAATATTAATATCAAAATGATTATCTCTTATTTCGTCTGTCATTTCTGTAAAAGGTTGTAGTTTGGCAATACCAGCATTATTTACTAGAATATCAATTTTTCCTTTTTTGGAAATGATATCATCTACAATCGTTGTCAACATATTTTTATCTCTAATATCTGCATTATATCCCATTACTTTTGGATTCTGTAATTCTTGTAACGTTTGTTGTAGTTTATCCGAATAATCTATAATTACTACGTCTGCTCCATGCTTTAAGAATACTTTTACAATTCCTAAACCATTTCCCATGGCTCCACCTGTTATCACTGCTACTTTTCCATCTAATTTCATATTACACGCTCCTTATATTATTCAATATAAGTGTATCACGTTTATTCTATCTTTTCTAGTTTTTTATGATTCTATTCATCTCTTTTTTTTACTTTCCTTGCTTTTGACAATTTTCAATAAACTTTTTCTCTAATTTTGTATATTTAGAAATAGTGTTTATATCCAGTCCTTCTTCTAACATAGAAAGTACGATTTTTTCTATTTCCTTTTTTGCTTTTTCCTTTCCTTGTTCAATTCCTTGTTCTAAGCCTTGTTCTAATCCTTGTGCTAAACCTTGCTCTAATCCTTGCTTTAATCCTCTTTCTAATCCCTCTTTTAAACCCTTTTCTATCATCTCTTCTCGAATCGAGTTTTCTATTTTTCGGTTATCTTCTTCTGCACTGATAAATTCATAAAAATCAGGATCTTCATTTACTCTTTTAATCTCTTCCATATACTTTGCCACCATCCTATCCTTTTTCGATAGAGTCTTTAACTCTTCTAGACCTAAATCTAACATGATGATTTCTTTATTTTTCTCTATCGCTTGTACATCTCTAGTATACCAAAAACTCATATACTTTTCCATATTGATTTCATAGATAATGAAGTTTTCTACATACTTCTTTGATGTCTTATCTTGTACATAATATATTCTTAAAGCTTCCCTATCTTTTAAATGATAACTAAAATTAATTTGAATAATTTTCGTATCTTGATTATAATTTTGTCCCTTTAATACATGATGAGAATAAATTCCACATAAGTATGACATATTTCTTGGTCTTACATATCCTAAATCGGAAGCATTGACTTCGACTTGAATCCTTCCAACATCTGTTTTGAGGTTCAAATCAAAATGTTTTCTTTTTACATAAATATTATCTACATTCTGTTCTAAATTAAGATATTCTACCTCTTTTATTTTTACCTTTAATATTCCTTCTAATAAATAAATCAGTAGGTCTTTATTTTTCTCATTCATAAAGACTTCTTTAAATGCTCGGTCATAACGACACGTATAAAATTTTGTGATAACTATCACCTCCTACTGTATTATTAGAAATCAGTAGAAGTTTCCATAGAAAAAAGACTGGAAATACAGCCTTTTTTACATTATTTAGAAATTACTTCACAGATTAAGTTTGAGATTTCTGTTGGATTATCGATTGGAAGTCCAGCTATCATTTTAGCTTCACTATAAAGAATTTTTGTATATTTCTTAAATTCTTCTTTATCTTTTTTGTATAAAGATTTTAGCTTTTTAGCAATTGGATGTTTTTCATTGATTTCAAGTACTGTTTGTGCTTTAATTCCCATATCGTTTGGCATAGCATCAAATACTTTTTGCATTTCGATAGAAACATCACCTTCACTTGTTAAGCAAACTGGATGGGTCTTTAATTTATTGGTAAACCTTACTTCTTTGACATCTTTGATTTCTTCTTTCATATCTTTAAGTAAGTCTTCATTTTCTTCATTTACTTTCTTGGTTTCTTCTTTTTCCTCGTCAGTTTCTAAATCT
Organism: uncultured Bacilli bacterium; assembly: GCA_944358705.1. Taxonomy (GTDB): domain Bacteria; phylum Bacillota_I; class Bacilli_A; order RF39; family UBA660; genus Faecimonas. Next base: position 6,577 of record CALVRR010000020.1, on the reverse strand, counting down.
AAATCTCCATTTTCAACATTTGCAAATTTTTTTCCTTCATACTCCTGAATGGCAGTGATTGCAAATTCATCTACATAATCTGTTAAATATAAAATATCGTAATCTTTTTCTTTTACTTGTTCTACCTGTGGAAGAGAATCAATTTTAGCAATCGATGCACCTGATGCATAATAGATTTTTTCTTGTCCTTCTGGCATAGCATCTACATATTCTTTTAATGTAATTAACTTATCTTCTTTTGATGAGTGGAACATAATCAAGTCTTTTAATTTATCTTTATCTTTTCCAAATTCATTGTAGATTCCATATTTTAATTGAACACCAAAGGTTTTAAAGAATTCTTCATATTTCTCACGATCGTCTTTTAACATAGTTTCTAATTCTTTTCTTATTTTAGATTCAATATTTTTCGCAATTAATCCCAAACTTTTTGATTTCTGAAGAATTTCTCTTGAAATATTTAAGGATAGGTCTTCTGTATCTACAACACCTTTTACGAAACTAAAGTAGTCAGGTAGAAGATCAGCGCATTTTTCCATAATTAGAACGCCACTTGCATAAAGACTTAAACCTTTTTCGTAGTCCTTTGTATAATAATCATATGGAGCATGGCTTGGAATAAATAATAATCCATTATAAGAACACATTCCTTCTACGGATGTTTGAATGACTTTTAATGGTTTATCAAAATCATTGAACTTATCCATATAGAAATTATTATAATCTTCTTCCGTTACATCACTAGCTTTTTTCTTCCATAGTGGAACCATACTATTGATAGTTTCTATTTCGATTTTGTCTTCATATTCTTGTTTTTCTTCATCTTTTAACTCATGTTTTGTTACTTCCATTTTAATTGGATAACGAATGTAGTCTGAATATTTTTTTATTAATTCTTTTAAATTATACTCTTCTAGATAGTCACTATAATTTTCTTCGTCGGTATCTGGTTTGATATGTAAAGAAATTTTGGTTCCATTTTCTTTTTTATCACATTCTTCAATACTATAACCTTCGGCACCAGTGGATATCCATTTATATCCTTTTTCACTATCTACGGATTTTGTTTCCACCTCAATGCAATCACTTACCATGAACGCAGAATAAAATCCAACTCCGAATTGTCCAATGATATCTACCTTATCTTGTTTGGTCATATCCTCTTTAAATTTTAAAGAGCCACTTTGAGCAATGGTACCTAAGTTTTTATCTAATTCTTCTTCCGTCATACCGATACCATTATCTTCAATTACTAAAGTTCTGTTTTCCTTATCATAATCGATTTTTATTTCTAATTTATCTTTTTTTACTTTTACCTTTTTATCTGTAAGAGAACGATAATATAATTTATCAATGGCATCACTGGCATTGGATATTAACTCTCTTAAAAAGATATCTTTATTTGTATAAATAGAATTAATCATTAAATCTAATAATCTTTTAGATTCTGATTTAAATGCTTTTTTCTTCATTTCTTCATCTCCCTTGTATACATTTATTTATAGCACCTAAATTAGCAGTTGTCAAGTATGAGTGCTAAAAAATATCATAAGAAAAAAATCATGATTTCATGATCTTTTCTAATTCTTCTTTTAACTGATTATCTTTATCTTCTAAAATCTTAATACTGTCTTTTTTTATGGTTTTCCATGGGATTGTTGCTATTTTATTTTGTTTAATTACCCTCATACCAGTTTTTGTTACTCCTAAACATAAAAAATTATATCTTATATTCTCTTTCTTATCGGTTATATTTATTTTAAAAAACTTTCTTTCTTTTTTATTTTTTATTTTTTGTAATATTTGATAAGTATAAATACTGTATACTAATTCTTTCTTATCACAATAGATATTTAATATTTTTCTGTTATTATTATATTCAATAATTACTAGATGTTTTTCTATTATTCCATAATATTTTCCATTAACATTTTCTAAAAAATCTATTTTTCCTTCTTTTAATTCTTTTTCATTTTGAAGAGATGGGAAATAAATCTTTAAATCTGATGTTTCTAGATCACAATTTAGAGATCTTTGATACTCAATATTTTCATTCGTATTCATAATGACTGAGAGAATTTCTGTTGCTAGTTCACTCATGATATTTGGAGCATGTTCAAATAACATAACTACTGCTTCAAAAAAGAACTTCAATTCTTTTGGAAGATATCTTGTAGCATAGAATTGATATTGTTTTTTATCCAGATAGACATCTAATTCCAATGTAAAATTTGTAATATTTTTATTTCTAAAATCTCTAGTTTTTTCTTTTTCATACTTAGGAAGTCCTTTTTTTATTTCTTCCATAATATAAATTACACTTTTTACTTCCATAAATTGATAGCAACAATACTCTTCTATTTTTGTATCTTCTACCACATCCAATGGAATATATAACACTTTAAACTTTTCTATTCTTTGGTTATATAGTAAAGATAAGTAAAAATTAGAGTTATTGTAATCTTTGATTTTTAATTCTATGATTGGAAGTTCTTTTTTCTTTTTTAACACTCTTTTAATTAGATTTAATTTCTTATCAAATTGCATACTCTTATCCTTTTCTTACTTCTTAATTTTATTATAGCATGAGTTTTTTTGTTTTCCTAACTTTTACCTTCTTTTTTACTTATTTTTTTATAAAAAATGTTAAGTTTTAGTATACATTATTCTAAACTTTCTGTCCATTCAATTATTTTTTGCCATGTTGCTGGACCTACTACACCATTTTCTGGTAAATTATATCTCTTTTGGATACTTTTGATGGATTCTTCGGTTAATTCATCAAAAGTTCCTGTTACTCTTACTCCGGGGATTTGATGAGTCTTTTCACAAATGGTATATAGAAAGTTTTGAAGGTTTAAAATATCATCTCCAGTCATTCCTTTGGATAGAAAAATTCCTGGGTATAATTTATCTTCATAATATAAGTATTCTTCTGGGATAATTTCTTTCGTTTGATTATAAGCACTTACTAAAGCATTCCAAGTATTTTTATCTACAATACCTGTGGATTCTATATCATAAATTGTTTGAAAAGCAATTACCATTTCTTTGGTGTCTTCGGTGAACTTTTCTCCGGTTAAATTTAACATTGGGATATTAGTATCAAAATAGGATAAGAAATTTAATAAATAATTTAATGGTCGGATATATGGACCGCTATCTCCTTCTTCTAAGGTTTCTCCGTAAGGAAATTCTACTTCAGTAATTAAGATTCCTTCTCCTTTTAAATCCGCTACCTCTTTTACAGCATTATATAAATATTTTACTTCGTACCAAGTAGCTTTATCTACTTCTCCTGTTACTGGTAAATCAAATACTTCCTGAAACACTCTAACACTTTCTTCCATATCTTTCGTAAAGAAAATATTTTCTTCTTCTATTTTAGGAATTGCCGGATAGTTATTACTAATTCTATTCAGTTGTACTTTTAATTCTCTTACGAAATTTCCGACGGATCCTAGACGAAATGGAAAACCAGGATACGATGGGATATTAGGAGTTACTGGTGCATTATAGATAATTTTAATATTATCTCCATAATATTCTTTCAATATTTCTGTTGGAGATAGTCCTTTTCTTGCTAACTCTACACTTCCCCATTGAGAAAGTCCTTCACAATTTGTATTAATTCCATCGCAATATGCCGCAAATAAAGGTTGTATTTGTTCTCCTTTTACTATATAGTTATTAAAAATATCATCTACAATTTGAGAAATCGTTTCAAAGAATTGAGAATCTTCTTTAAATGTTTGGTCATAAGCAGGAGAAGATGTGATATCAAAATTATATCCTTGAGATGGATACCATTCATTATAAATTCTATTTAGAGCGAAAGAGATTTGGGCTAAGACATTAGCTTTTATGGCGTCTTCTGGCCAAGATGGATAAATCTCATTAGAGGCCACATTTTTTATATATTCTGGAAATGGTACAATTATTGTTTTTCCAGCTTCCTCTGGAGAACCTATATGAACTACGATTTCGGTTGGAACCGTTGGAGTTTTAACTGCCATTTTGATCAATTCCTTTCATATCAATTTCTGGTATCATTTTTATATATTGGATTACTCCTGTATCACCGAATATTGCTACATCATATTTTTTGATTCTTTCATATCCTTCATGAATAGCTATTACATCGTACATGGTATATTGTGGTTTGTCGCCTGGTTTATAATTTTTATCTTCTCTTGGTGATGGCAACTCAATGTTACTGATTATTCCACTAGAATCCGTAAGTCCTCGAAAAAACAAAACCTTATTTCCGTCAATATCTTTTGTTATCAATATTTCTGTATCTGGGATTGGTACGGCTTTATAGGCTGTAAAAACTTCTACTTTTAATTTACCAGTTGCTGGATTTTCTTCGATAAATTTTTGATAACTTTCTGTTTTTTTAAAATCCTCTAAGGTAGTAAAATTCATATTATAATTCCCTCACTTTCAGCACTTGACCAATTTGCAAATTCGTCGAAGTTAAATTATTCAAATCCATTAAATGAATTACGGTTGTGTTATATTTTCTCGCAATATCATATAAATTATCGCCACGTTTTACTGTATATGTTTCATATTTTGGTTCCATATATCCTTCTCCAAAACATTCTTTTATTGTATCTGGTAGTGTTTCCGTCTTGTTCGTTGGTATTTTTAATATCTGTCCAACCGATAATATTGTTGTTTGAAGATTATTTTCTTTTACAATGTCATTTACTGTGGTATTAAATTTTTGAGCAATACTGTATAGACTATCCCCTGCTTTTACTTCGTATTCTTTATATCCTATTTCTATATTTTTAGTTGGTATTTTTAAAACTTGTCCTATCGAAAGTAAATTGTTCGTTAAATTATTTATTTGTTTTATTGTTTCTACACTTACTCCATATTCTGTTGCGATACTGTAAAGATTATCTCCTTTTTTTACTGTATAATTTACATACTCATTATTTGTTGTATTATCTTCTTCTACTGGGACTTTTATTTGTTGTCCAATACTTAGTGACGTAGAAGATAAATTATTTAATTCAATTAGTTCCTTTACTGATGTGTTATAAAGATTTGCGATTTTATATAAAGTATCTCCACTTTTTACTGTGTAGATGGTTGTGGTTTGGGTGGTTGGAATTTGTAATTTCTGTCCTATAGATATCGTGTTACTCGTTAAATTATTTAATCTTTTTATGGTTTCTATTGGTACATCGAATTGTTTGCTGATACCGTATAAGGTATCTCCTTTTTGCACTGTATAGTTTTTCATACTTCACCTCATTTTATTATATGTATATAGAGAGTTTCTTTATTCTAGGATATTTAGGTAAATTATTATCTCTTTTTTTAGGTTAGAAACATATCTTATTAATGAAAGGAGGAAATCTATGTTACCAAATTGGAATCAAAATGATTGTTGTGATTATGATCACAATCCAAGACCAAATCGTCCTAAGGTAATTTTCTGCCTTTGTCCTACCGGTCCTACTGGCGCTACTGGTGGAATTACTGGACCTACGGGTCCTACAGGACCAACGGGACCTACCGGGGCTACCGGACCTGCTGGAGGAGGACTTGCCACCTTAGGTTATTTTCCTGATTTTGCATCCTTTATTGCTGCTCACCCTACTGGAAATCCAGGGGATTCTTATGTCGTTGGTGGCACTCTTTATATGTGGGATGCTGCTACAGCTAGTTGGGCCGCTACTCCAATTGTACCTGGACCTACCGGACCTACGGGAGCAACAGGAGCAACCGGTGCCACGGGGTCTACTGGAGCAACAGGAGCAACGGGAGCTACAGGTGCGTCACCAAATCTAACGATTGGAACTGTTTCTACTGGTACTCCTGGAGGAACTGCTTCTGCTAGTATTACTGGAATATCTCCTAATTTTGTACTTAACTTAACGATACCGCAAGGACCTACCGGAGCTAGTGGTATCGCTGGTACTACGGGGGCGACTGGACCTACAGGAGCTACCGGAGCAACTGGATCTAGTGTTACTGGACCAACTGGGCCTACAGGAGCTACTGGTGCTAGCGGTGCGACAGGACCTACTGGGCTTAGTATTACAGGGCCAACTGGACCTACTGGTGCTAGCGGTGCCACGGGAGCTAGTGGTGCTACTGGTCCTACTGGTGCCACGGGTGCGACAGGACCTAGTGTTACCGGGCCAACTGGACCTACTGGTGCTAGTGGTGCAACAGGAGCGACTGGACCTAGTGTTACTGGGCCAACTGGACCTACTGGTGCTAGCGGTGTCACAGGACCTACGGGAGCTAGTGGAGCAACAGGGCCTACCGGACCTAGTGTTACTGGACCAACTGGACCTACTGGTGCTAGCGGTGTCACAGGACCTACGGGAGCTAGTGGAGCTGTCGGTGCCACAGGACCTACCGGACCAACGGGACCAACTGGACCTACGGGACCATAGTTTTTTCCAAAGAAAAAGTTCTCAAAAATTTGAGAACTTTTTTACTTATTAGGATCTACTAATATTTTTACCGCATCATCTATTCCAGAAGTTAGTCTCTCATAGGACTTTTGTACTTCTTCTAAACCTACAATGTCGTCAACAAATTTTAA